>CBFDBN010000219.1:0-6649 GCA_965603055.1 uncultured bacterium
AACGATATCAATCGTCCTGGCGCCAATGTCCACTCCACAAGTCAGCATATCACACTGTCTCCAGTAAAGTTAGAGTTTGTTCAATGAAATTTAAGGTGTGTTGGATAGTTTTATTTCTGGGGATAAAAGAAGATGTGAAAATAATAAAATTTCAATTTTGAATAGTATTTCACTTCCAAGTTTCCCCTGTTGAAATTCGCCAATCCTCCAGTTCGCTCACACAGATTCGCAGTATCTGAAATACGACTCAGGTATGATTGAAAAATTTCATACAAATTATTACTTTGATTAAAAACTCAAGAAATATTTTTCTTGTGACGGATATGATTGAGCCAAAATCACTTTAATTATTCAGCAATTTTAAGCTTATATCTCAATATATACCTAACACGAAGTGGTTTTCGGATTTTGAAATTGAGAGATGCTTCTGCATTAGCAAATGCCGAAGCATCGGTATCCGAAAACGATTTCGGCTTTAGTATAGAACATTGCGGGAGCGCGTGAGGATCGAACTCACCGCGGACTTTATTAGAGCCCGCCAGCGGATTTGAAGTCCGTGGGCAACGCCAGTTACCATGTGCTCCCAATTATAAAGATATGATCAAGTAGAAAAAGATACAAATTTTTTCGATTGATGTCAAGATAATTTTCCAGGCCAACTTCAGCCGAATAAAAAATTACAAACCAAATTCCCCAAAAAACAATAGTTACAAATTCATCTCCCTGCCTGAAACCATAACATGTTTAACATCGATATTTCCCCTCTTCATCTCGATAAAAGGTTTGCCATTTTTTAAGCCGACAGTGCCAAAACCAGTCGCCGTTGCAAGGAAAGAGCGAAAATTATTACCTATTTTGGAATCGATATAGAGAGATTTTTCAACAGCATCGTACCTGATCCCGGTCAGCCCTTGAATCAGACCATAGCTTGAGAGCGCGCGGGCGTACCAATGTCCGCATTCATATTCATTAAAAGGATTGCGAACTCTGCCATCGTATCGATTGCGGCATACTCTAACAATATCCAGCCCTTTTTCGACCATGCCTTCGAACATTAAATGTGACGCGACCTGGTATTCAATGCCAGTCCATACTTCATCGCTGTAGACAAAGGGAATGGATAAAGCGCCGCCATTAGGCCAGGTACAAAGCAGCAGACCTCCATCCTTGCCGAGAGCAAAGGCTGGTCTCTGTGGATTGCTGTGATCCGATAAATCATGCTTAAGGTTATATTTATGAACAGCATTCAAATGACTTTGTACTTTTTCCAGATCAATTATTTCTTCCAAACCACAAACCCGGGCGATCCATAGTCCAAGAATTCCATCGGACAGACACCCGGTTCCATACTGGTATTTTGGACCTTCTTTGTTCAACATTTCAACAATGGGGTCATAGCCTTTTCCATTTGAGGAGGCATCCAGGGGTTCGAATTTCGCATTTAATCCTTCTGTCATAATTTTTTGATAAAAATATTCCCCATTATAAAGCTCATTTTCAAAATATTGTTTACCTTTTTCCAGGAGCTCTTTATACTTTGAGACATCATCGTTTAACGCTTCACCCATCTTTATCGCAGCACTCAACGCACCCAGGTAAAAACTGGAACACTGACCGTCGGGTCCCCAATACTCGATGTCATACGTATTGTGATGAGGTTCTTCAAGGACGCCGTGTCCCCGGGGATCCCAGGTCGTGATGCAGTATTCAAGACTTTGTTTGACATTTTGCCACATCTTTTGTAGCCAATCATCGTTACCAGATATCCGCCATTCGCGATAGACTTTCATAATCCCGCCAAGCTGACCGTCTGATGCTGCATGAAATGTGTGCTGAACTGGACGAATCGGAAGCCCGGAACGGAATACCTGATGACCTTTTTCATCCTGGCTAACGAAGAACTCCGTCTCTCGCAGACTTCTCTCCAGATCAGGAAACAGGTGAGGAATTGCCTGGGCATAATTCCAAACATGGGTACAGGAACCGGAACAGCATCCCCTCGAATCCGAGCAGCCTTCCCAGCACCATAAGCGCCCATCATATTGTCGCTGAACTGTTGGCGATTTTAATATCGTTAAATTGGCTGCCACCGCTTCGACAACTTCATCAGGAAGTGATGTATCATAAAACGTATCGCTGAATAATTTTGTATCCTCATGTAATTTGTGGTAGTTCGAGCGCCAATAATCAGCGATTTCATTGATATTTTTAAAACGTGAGGCATACCAGGGAGTATGATATTTGCTTCCAGCACAGCAGGCAACGCCAGCCTTTTCAGGCGGGACGACAGATTCAATATCCTGACCGGTTCGCAGGTTCGTTTGGGGCACATACCAGGCAAGCATTAAGCGGACCACTTTTTGTTCACCAGCTTTTAGCGCAATTGGCAAAAAAATTGAAGCACCGGGACAGGAGCCTTCGACTGGAGGATTATCCATCAGAATGCCTTCTTTTATATTTTTCCATGTCAAAGTAAGGGCATCCCACCAGCCACCTTTAAACCAGCAATGATCGACAACCGCGTTATCATCATCAATAAAAGCGGCAAAACCACCTTCGTTATGGGGATTTTCTTCACTGCCATCCTGCCAGAGGATGAAACCATTTTTGGTGGATTTTATGGTGTTTCCTTCTCTGCCAATTGCCATGAAGTTTTTAGTATTATAAGAAAAAATAGCCTCAATCGTGGCATTCGTTAGATTTTTGAAATGATATTCCAGTGAACCGATAGGCAGACTGGAATTATCGGAATCACCAGGAATAAATGGACTCCATCCGGTAATTTTTATTTCCAATGGAATATCTTCATCTTCAAGGGTCACAATACCAAAAGGAAATCTAGCGATAAATTGGGCGCTTTCAAATCGAGGCAAGCCAAAGCTGGAACCGGCAGCGCCATTACCTGTACCGGGGGAACCAAAAATCTTCCAATCGGGAACAGGTCCTTCCAGAACTTTTGCCCCGTTTTCAATTCCCTTGACACATATCGCTGCAAACGTGCACGGTTCATGAAAAACTTCTGGCTGATTCCTTACTGAAACATGGGAAATCGCGCCAGTTCCTTCCAGGCAAATCATACCAGCGCCAATTCCCCCGATGGGAAAAGCTACCCTGTTTAAATAAGCACCAAAATAAGGTCCATTGTAATTTCTTTTGGTATCGTTTTCAGGAGTTTTGGTACATTTTGTGATAGCAATTAAAACCGAGAATGCTAGAAGTATTAAAAAATGGGTTGATTTAAGCATTATTACCCCTCCCTATTTGATCTGGATGAAATTTTCTAAATCATACGATTTTATCACTACCTATTCAGATTAGGTCAAAAATACTTAAATTTATCACAAGCGGGAGTGCAGTCCCTTTATGGACTGTCCCGAAGTATCGGGACGGTGCATAAAGGCACCGCACTCCGCTTGTTCTTCAAATCTGACTAAGTAGTATTATAATTCTTTCTTTTTATCTGACGGGACTTAATCTCAACAATTTTACATCATGCGATATGATTGTACTAACGTAAGATCTTTTTATTGTACCAATATTTTTCTTTGCCCACAAATCACGAAGCTGGTATTCAGTCTGGTCAAATTTATATTGCTTGTGCGCAAAATCATCTTTAATAAAGTGTTCCTCCCAGTTGAATTCGATCTTCTTTGTATCTATTCCACGGTTCAAAAAACAAACAGCCAGATCATCTCCTTTTAAGGGCTTAACCCATATTTCCATGTCACCCATTTTCAAATATTTAAATCCCTGGATTCCCAGAGAATCCTGATTCACTGCAACAACCTCTTTATTGGTCAAGATTTCAATAGTTTCCTGGCTCATATTTCGGAGATCGTTTCCAGCCATCAGCGGCGAAGCCATCATACACCATAAGGTAAAGTGCGACCGATCTTCTGCCAGTGTCATACCGTTACCGACCTCCATCATATCAAAATCATTCCAATGGTCAGGACCGGCGTAAATCCGAATCCCTTTTCTCATATCAAGAATTTGCAATACGCCCCACGAGGCCCAGGTGCCATGACCTTCCTCACCATCAAAAATAACCGCAATGTCGCCTGATATGCGCCAGAGATGTCCCACATCTTTTCCCCATTCCCATGGATTGTTATTGCCCCATTCGCAGAGGCTAAAGACAATGGGACGACCGGCTGTGTAAAGTGCGTTACGCATGGTCATATAAGCGCCTTTGGCGTTCAGGTCTTCTGTATTGCACCAGTCGTATTTTAGATAATCTACACCCCATTCCGCATACTTCAGTGCGTCCTGGTATTCGTAACCACGGCTGCCGGGTTTGCCGGCACAGGTTTTCCAGCCGGCATCAGAGTAAATACCGAATTTCAATCCCTTTGAATGGATGTAATCTGCCAGCGCTTTCATGCCCGAAGGAAATCGCTCGGGGTCGGGCTGAATAAAGCCGAGCTCGTCACGTTCCCCATGCCAGCAATCATCAATAACGATATATTGATATCCCGCCTCTTTCATTCCGCTGGTCACCATGGCATCGGCGCTTTCCCGAATAAGTGCTTCATCCACATTACAACCAAAATAATTCCAGCTATTCCACCCCATTGGCGGTGTTAATGCCAGACCTTCAAATTTTTGAGCATAGAGAGAGGTTGATAAAATCAGAAGGATTAAAAAAGTTAATTTCTTCATGGATCAATTCCTTTCATTTGTTAAAATTATTTTAACATCAACATTTTTCGTGTTTGTTTAAACTGATTAGAATCATTAGTTACTTCAAGCTGATAAAAATAAACACCGCTTGCCACTCTCTCTCCCTTATTATTTAAACCGTCCCAACTTAAAGCATGTTCACCGGATGTTTTTCGCTCATTCAAGATCGTTTTAATCTTTTCGCCTTTTAAATCAAAAATATTTATTATTACATGACCGTTTTCTGAAAGCTTAAAATGAATTTGCGTTTCCAGATTAAACGGATTCGGAAAATTTTGGGATAAGGAATAGCTTTCAGGATTTTTGCGTTCATCATTTCCCATAGAGACCTGTGAAGCTCCCCTGGGATAACCAACTGATTGGGCTAATATAATTTCCTGGTCAGCTTCGAGCTTCATGGCTATTCTCAGGACATCTCTATCGATCAAATCACGAACAACTGCCCCCAAATTAAAAGACGCACAGAACAAATAAACATTTTGAGCAATAAAACCAGCGTGAACATCGGAATAAAAATTTCCTCTATCTCCCACGGAAGACATCATTGATAAATCAGCTACATAAACAAGGTTCATTGGAACGGTTCCAACAAAGCCTTGTGTGCCACATTTAGCTCGTATATCTTCATTTACGATTAGTTTCAAACCATGACTTTGTGCATCATAAAGATAAAGTCCATCCGCCCGGGCAACATAAACATTCATGTTCTGAATATTCCACGCAGAAGGAACAGTTCTCATTTTTTGCTGCGGTCGATTATAGCCATAAGCAGCCCAAAGTAAATCAGATTGGACTTGTGGCAGAATTTCTTTGTCACTAAAATCACGAGTGCTTTTTCTATTATTTAAAGCTACCATGAGTGGCATCCCAATAGTTTTTTGAGGCGTGGGAAGGGCAATATCCTGTGTATATGCGTTTACTTGTATTAAAAATAATACTATGGAACTTCTCAAAACGAATTTATTAACCAATGTAAACATAATGCTACCTCTCCTGTCTATTTTCCAGTATATGGTAAAAATTTAATATCCACATTTAAATCATCACCAATCGTTTCTAATTCATTCTCTAATTTATGATACGATAGGTTCGGTGGAACAAGTACGATGGCTTTCATCACGAAAAGAGGCGTACCGCTCATCGGTGCTTTAACCATGTCCGTGTCCATGGTTTCGATATTAATACTGTGCTTTGCCAAATGGCGGGCAATGTGATGGATGATTCCTTCATGATCTGCCCCGTTAACTTGAACCTGGTAGGGCATCCACCCGATATATTTTCTGGGATCATCATGTTCAGTTTCGCACGATGTAACTGTGAATCCCTCATCCTGTAAACTATTGATACCTTGACGTAATTCTTCCAACTCCTGATCAGGGACGGAAATGAGCATCAGCATTGCGAATTCACCTCCCAATCGAGCCATCCGACTCGATTCTACATTTCCATCACAATTCAAAACTAATTTGGTAACCTTTTCTACGATTCCAATTCGATCACGACCAGTTAAAGTTAGAATAAGATCTTTTCGCATGGGAGAATCTCCTTAAAATATTCTACTTAAAGCTCTGTAAAAATAAGAAAAAGTTTCATTTCGTTCGATGTGATAAATCAGGTAAACCAACAGAAATAATATGAGATAAAAATTTCATGTTCCATGAATTACCAACCCATCACCTTTTTAAAATAAGGCAAGAGCTCTGCCGCCATCATCTGATGCTCATTTTTATCAGGATGCCCGGTACATCCTCTTGAATATGAGCCTGAAAAAATAAACATGCTGATTTTCTCATCCTTTTCACTTTTTTGCAAATACTCAATAACTGCCAATAAATAATTTCTCAATTTAATTCCCTTTTCACCGGTAACTGTCGGACTGGTCAAGCAGCAGATTTGTGCCTGGGGAAAGCGATTTCGGATAAATTTAACAAACTGGATATAGCGATTCACAAACGAGGCTGAATCC
>CBFDBN010000220.1:0-6624 GCA_965603055.1 uncultured bacterium
TTTATTTAACAGCACCACATCGATATTCCAGTACATGGTAACCAGGATCATAATTAAAGCAAATACATAAGCGGTCTTGAATAAATCTTTAGCGAATTTTAAATCGGGCCGTAAACTTGCTTTTTTACCTAATTTCAAAATTGAAGGGAGGTAAAGCACCACGGCTAAGTAACGTGATAAAACATGGATTATGATTACTGCAATTAATTGATAGCCAAGTAAAATCAAAGCAACACAAAATCCAACCTTAACAATATTTTCAACAAGATAAATGTACGATATCGTTTTAATTTTTTCAAAGCCGGCTAACACACCTTCAAAACACTCCAGTATGGCCGTTGCCAGCAAAGATATCCCCAGTAAGCAGGTTATTTTTGCCGTCTCAGCATCTAATTTTATGACATACACAACAAACAGCACCATTGCGATTCCGGTTATTATCGACAACGGCATCGCGATGTACAGGCTGTTTACAATATAGAAATGAACTTTATCGCGATGCTTGGCAACCTCACGCGTAATTAATGTTCTTAAGCCAAATGAAGCGATAATCTGGAAAATTAAAATATATGAAATCGCAGTCGAAAAAACTCCAAACGCGGTAACGCCTAATTTTCTGCCGATCGCCAGGATCATAGCAAATGAAATGATCGGTTGCAGGCCTTTGGCGATCATAACAAAAACTGCATTGATTGTTAGTCTTTTTGCTATTTCCATGAATTCAAATAAAATCCAATTTTAATGTTTTTTCCCAACAGATGATAACACCACGTCTTCGCACAGGGCTGATAGCTGCTCTCCCCGCTTTTTCCAGGTATAGCGGTTCAAAACATCCTGTCTTGCCCGTGCGCCAACTTTCTTAATCAAACCAGGATTTCCAATCAACTCTGAAATTTTTTGGGACATTTCAGTCACATTATCTGGCTCGCACAAAAATCCATTCTCGCCATCCCTGATCACCTCACAAATCTGTCCCATTCGACTTGAAACAACTGCTTTACCGCTGGAGAGATACTCATATAATTTGACCGGCGAATAATAGCCAAATTCCAGCTTTGGATAGGGCGAGAGAACGATATCCATTGCCGCGATATATTTGGGAATATCCTGGTGTTTAACCAGTCCACTAAGGTGAACCCGATCTTCCAGCTTATGTTGTTTGATAAATTTCTCTAAAGAATTTTTTAATGGACCGCCATCACCAACCATCAAGAACTTAATATCTTGATGCGTTTGGGTTGTATCACGAATAATTTGAGTTAAATTTTCCACTCCATGCCAGAAATGAAACGATCCGACAAATCCAATTACCAGGTTGTTTCGCAGGTGATATTGCTGTTTCACATCGTCACATGGCAAGTCAGGACGAAATAGATCGGGGTCAGCACCGTTAGGAATAACATGGATCGAATCTGCTGGCACGCCCTTATCCATGAAATGTTGTTTTAATTGATTGGAAACCGTAAAGTTTGACAGACTGTTTTTAAGCGCCGTTACTTCAAAATAATCAACCAGTTTATGGTGGGTCCAGAATTGATCCTGGTAGTGCATTTTTTCATAAGCCACCGGGCCATCTGCTTCGACAATTACTGGAATGTTCATTTTATTCGCCAGGTACACAGATGAAATCGTATATGCTTCCAATCGTGAGATCAACAAATCTGGCTTTTCTTCCTCTAAAATATCTTTTTCTTCAAAATAAAATTTAGCATTGGTTAATATTTGGTTAGGCTCGTGCAAAAACTTTGCCAAAACTTGCCTGACTTGATTGTGTGGTTTATGGGGAGAATGATTGCCATTGTTGAAATTTTCTTGCTCTCTCCGCCATACGACTTTCACATCGTGACCACAGGCTTTTAAAGCTTTCATCAATTCAATTGCCTTTATCGTCGATCCTAACGAGACGCCCCATAGATCATACATATAATTAAAATACAGAATTCTCATTTAAAATTCCCTTACCCTAACTTCTGCGCATAAAGCGAATAATACAATTCTTCAAATTTGCTGATTTGCTGCTCGACTGAGAAATGGTTGGCGACCCGTTCCCGTCCGTTTATACCCATCTGATTCATATTTTCGGGTGATGCTAACATTTTAACGACTGCTTCTGTTATGTGAGTCGGGTTTTCCGGCGGCACCAGTAACCCGGTCTCACCTTCTGCCACAACTTCGACGACACCGTTCACCGCACTGGCAACTACCGGGTTGGAACATGCCATGGCTTCCAGGACGGCATTGGGTAGTCCTTCAGATAAAGAGGGGAGGATAAAAAGATCGAATAATCCCAACAGTTGCTTCACATCTCTTCGAAATCCCAGGAGGACGAAATTCTCGGTTAATCCCAATTGTTCGATTTGCTGCTCGACCTCCTTTCGTAATGGACCGTCGCCAACAAATACGAATCGGACGTTGGGAAATTGTTGTACGATACCTGGCGCAGCTTCTATCAAATATTTATGGCCTTTGGGATAATCAAAACGTGCTACTGTGCCCAACACAAGATGATTGTCAGAAACACCAATGTCAGCCCTGGTTAACTTTTGATCCTCCGGTGCGAATTTCTCCAAATCCACTCCGTAATGAATTGTCATCACTTTTTCAGGGGAAAGGTTTCTCTCTCGAATCACACGTTGTCGAATATCTTCGGAGACTGCTACGACTCGATCAATTTTTTGCATGGCTAATTTATAAGACCAATAATGACGAAAGGCGAACGGACCGGTCACTGGTTCCCAGGAAACAACCACCGGGACTTTTGCCAGGTAGGCAGCATACGCACCAATGATATCTGCATAGAAAAGCGTGGTTTGCAGGATTTCAATCTCCTGATCTTTCATCAATCGAGCCACTTTAGTTACCAGGCTAAAATCAAACGTGGATTTTTTATCATAAATCTCTACCCGTTCCACTGTTTTTCGAAATTCAGCTTCCAGGGGTCCACCCTGCCCGACACTGCAAACCGTTATATTATATCTATCATTATTCAGTCTTTGTACTAACTCAAGAACTTTCATCTCCCCACCGCCAATGGCAAATCCATTGACCAGTTGGAGCATGTTTATTTTTCCGTTTCTCATTTATAGTTTTCTTCGTATCTTTGTGGTTAAGATTTATAATCAATTAAAGCAAGCTAATTTTAAACCACAGAGAATGCAGAGTTGATATTTAAGAAATTGTCATTCCGAACGGAGTGAGGAATCTGGTTTTCACGATAACATTGAAATTATAGATTTCTCCCTGCGGTCGAAATGATATTAATCCTGTTCTGGGACAAACATCAATAAAAGAATTATTTTTTAAATTTTCTTTTCTCTGCGTCTTCAGCGAACTCTGCGGTGATTAATTTAACCAGCTATCAACTCTCGTTCCCCGGGGACATGTTTTTCACCAGCTTCATGTTTAATTAAAAAATTACCAATGGCTAAATATTCCAGGTGTCCCTGCAAAAATGCCCGAATGGCATCTCTCGGCGTACAGACGATTGGCTCTTCGTGCATATTAAAGCTGGTATTTATCAACGTTGGGATGCCGGTAATTTTGTGATATTCTTTCAAAATTTTATAATAACTTGGGTTTTCCTTTTCCTCTATGAGCTGGGGACGAGCCGTTCCATCCACATGAACTGTTGCCGGCGAGGTTTTTTTCATGTAATCCGTGCAATCAAAAGTAATGGTCATAAACCGGGCAGGATATTCCGCTCCTTCTAAATTGATATAACATTCTTCAGCATGCTCTTTCAAAGTCACAGGAGCGAATGGCATGAATTCAGTTCGCTGTAGTTTTTTATTAAGCCAATCATTCACTGTTGGATCAATCGCTTGATATAAAATCGAGCGATTACCCAAAGCCCTGGGACCATATTCCATCTTGCCATTGAACCGCGCCACGACATGTTCATCAGCCAATAATTCAGCAATCCTTTTTTCAATATTCTCATATTTTTCATAATTGAGATTGAACTTTTTCAATTCAGCTTCAATCTCTTCATCTTTATAGCCTGGTCCAAAGTAAACATCATTCAATGTGGTTCCATAGCTTCCATTTTGATTGATGTCGTAATATAATGCTGCGCCAGAGGCGATGCCGCCATCGGTCATATTTGGGAAAACATAAATACGCTCAATACCATCAACCTCAAAAATTCGCTGGTTCAATTTCACATTGGCGAAACTACCGCCTGCCAGTACAATATTTTCGATCTTAAATTTTTTCACAGCATTTCGCACCAAATCGGTGATGACTTCTTCAAACCTTCTTTGAAAAACGGCAGAAATATCTTCACGGGAATATTGATCAACCATCTTTTGCATCATACAGTTCTTTTTTAAAATTGAAGCTTTATGATGCCAGAGTTTACCGATCATAAAGGGTGCTTTGAGTATCAAACCATCGCATTCGAGAATATCTTTCACCATTTCATAAGCAGGAGAATTGGGATTTCCATACGCAGCCAGACCAAGAATTTTGCCCTCATGTCGATTGGCACGAAAGCCCAGCCATTTGGTGACACTGGCATAATAGTGCCCCAGCGAAGCAGGATAATAGCTTTTTGCCACAGGAGTAATCTTCTTGCCTTCCCCAATCGAAAGCATGGTTGTCACAAAATCACCCCAGTAATCTGCGGTGATGATCAAAGATTTATCATACCCACTGGTAAGAAATGCCGAAGCAGCGTGGGTGACATGATGTTCCACACGATGGAATTTAGCCCCGGGAAACATCTTCTTTAACCGCTTTTCGTCCCGACGATGTGTGAACAGTGAATTGGCATACCCTCTAAAAAGAATAAAATTGGACATTAAAAAATGTCTCACAATGTCTGAAAACCGGGGCAATTTGCCCTTTCCTTTAGTGAAAAGATCTTTGGGATAATGTCTGAAAACATTTAAAAAAAGATCTTTCACTTTGCTGATTTCTGGAATAATGACATCCGTAATATCACCAGGTTTTAGATCTGCCATTCTTAAAACTTCATGAATCGATTTTTCAGGGAAGCCGTCCTGGTTTTTTACCCGGGTGAGTCTTTCCTCGTTTATTGCTGCAACGATTTTTCCTTTAACAACAATCGAAGCCCCAGCTTCATGCTCATTACTGAATGATAAAACCGCCATCGAAAATCCCTCACAAATTCTGTATGTTCATGTTAATATTTTTTTGAACTATCATTTCTTTTTCTTGTTGTGGTTGTGCCTTAACTGTTTCCATTTTTTTCTGTTTCATCATCAACCTGATTTTTCGATCAAGTCGAGTGAGAACGACAGCGATGCCGGCTAATGCCCAGATATTCATCCCAACAGCATGGGAGGTGAAATAATCAGGGCCGGGATACGATGCCAACAGAAATCCCACCAGTGATGCGAATAAGCCATAGCTTATATTAGAAATAAAAACAAATTTGGATTTCATCCCTCTTAAAACTTCACGGAAATACATCGCCAGGAACCATATAAAGAACAATAATCCAATGATTCCATTTTCTGCAGTAATTAACAGGTATAAATTATGTACAAAGATCACTGTCGTCATGTGAAATTGATAATTCCACGGCGCCACCCCAAAAATCGGATTGGCTTTAATAATATTGTATGATGCATCCTGAAGTTCGTACCTTCCCGATTTAATGCCCTCTACGTCGCTTCTGAATAGTCGCTCCGTCAATGTATCACCATATTTAGCGAAAAAAACGACAAGGACAACTGCCCCAACAACGGACATTCCCAGGAGTACACGTTTTAGTTTTTTACTTTTGCTCCGAAATAGATTATAACCGAACATGACGATGATGCCAAAAGACAAGCCCAGCCATGAACCCCGGTTAAAAGTGGAAAAAATTCCCAACATTCCCAGTGCAAATATAAAACCATAAAGACTGAACTTTTTCCAGTTCTTTTGAATGACCGCTCCCATTGCCATTCGCAGGGCAAGCGGCATCATGATCATGTGGTACATTCCGCACTGGTTCGGGTGAATAAACGTTCCCCCCTTTCGCCAGTACATCTCCCCTGCTCGTTCCTCTCCAATGACCTGGACCTTGAAAATGAAGTCAGTAAACTGCAAGGCAGCAACGGCACTCTGGAAGAGCAATCCCACCAGGAACCATTTTAAAATAAATTCAACATCCTCAGGCGTTTTAACCGTATTGATCACACAGTAAAATAGCGTCAGGTTCATCGTGTAAAAGAACACACCCTTCATAGCATAATTGATGTTGTAGGCTTTGACAAAAGTTGCAATAAGCGCCCAGACAATAATAGCCACTGCTGGATAAGCAATTGGTCCATAAAATCGGTCACCCTTTTTCAGTTTCGGACCGACAACCTGGATGTGGACCAATATGATAATCAGCAGGATGTAAACCACACGCAGATCGACCATTAAGAACGATACCCATATCCCACCCTGCCAGGGGATAGTAACCAGTGCGAAAGCCAGCAAAAATTGTCGGGGGCGTTTTGAAACCGCCAGACCGATACCGATGACAATCGCAACGAGAATAAAATAAATTAAATCAGGTCGCATGGTTCAGTTCATCAAAAAATAATTACTTAACTCTAAAAATATGGTCTCATATTATCCCCCGTATTGTGATTCCAGTACACTTTAATTACTTGCAAAATGCCT
>CBFDBN010000221.1:0-6598 GCA_965603055.1 uncultured bacterium
TACAGGCATCTCCTAACTTTCTGTTAATATGGAGATTCCTGCATCCGCAGGAATGACACTGATTGTTACATTTTAATCCTTAACAAGTATAACATTAAAAATCATCTAGAGATAAAAGGTTTAATTCGCGTAATTTACAATATTAGCGTAATTCGCGGTCAAAAAATCTTTGCTCAATGTGCAAAAAGTTTACTGTTTAGAAACTAATCCCCCAATTGCCTGACTCTTTTTGCAATCAATTTTTTATTTTTTTTAAAAGATGGCGGCGGTCCGGTTCGCACCTGCTTATCATCAATAAACAAAGCATCGGCTATGCCCCACTCTGAAAATACATCTTTGTCGAATGTGTTGATGGGTTTGAATATGACCTTATCACCAAATTCGGCAGCGGCTCGCTTTGCTCGTTCAAAGACCATATTCTGCGCGGGACACCAGCCGTTTAAAAATGCGGTAACCGTTACCTGCCCTGGTATTTTTTCAGGTTTTTTCTTTTCACGAATCCATTTTGGGGGCGTTGCTTCATCGGAAAAAGGCTTCCAGAGCAAGAGTGCCATTCCCTGTTTATCAACCTTTTTGTATCCCCGCTTTTTAAACCAGGAAGCCTTCATCCAGAACGGAAGCGAGACGCCCCAGGCAGCCATTCCTTTTGCCCCTTTTGATGCAGCATCCTGTTCAGCGGCTTTAAGCAGCGCCTTGCCCATGCCTTTTTTTTGAAAGTTGCCTCTCCCCTTTTTGTGTCCATGCACCCAGATGCAATGAATGAAATATAAATCTTTGCCCTCAACAAAAGTCTGCTCGATGGGAAGATACTGGATCATCCCCCCGACTTTTCCGTTATCATCAATTGCCAATTTTACTCCCAGCCCCTGATCCTTCATTTTTTCATACCAGTCAGCTTTGTGATCCCCGGCTTCCCTAATCTCATCAGACCAATCTTCCAGGCAGAGAAAATATAATTGCTTATGAGCTTCGTTTAAATCGACGACTTCCATTTTCGCACCATTTAAAATGATAATAAGCAATTGGACAGCATCAAAAATTGTTACAATATAGAAAATTAATTCAATAGAGTCAAGGAATTTTGGAACTGTAGGACAAATTGCCAATTTGTCCTACTCCAACACTCTCTTCCATAAAAAGTAAGCAGGAATTCCAAGAGCTACCGTCACAACCGCAGCCGTAGATTCGATGGGTCTACCGATATACATCAAGATCATCAAGATAAGACTGGCAGATAGAAAGAAAATCGGAATGAATGGAAAAAGCTTGACTTTGACGGCTGATTCTTCCCCGATTCTTCTTTTGCGGGCTATGAACAACCCGGCAACAGCAAACCAGGGGAAGATATTCAATGCAAAAACAATATAAACCAACAACTGTTCAATGGAGCTGATCAGAACCATAAAAGTTGCAATGATTCCCTGGATTATAATTGACCGGCCGGGCACACGGTATTGTGGATGAAGCCTTGCAGCAAACGGCAGAAACAGTTTATCACGAGCCATGGCATAATACACCCGGGGACCAATCATAATAAAAGCGCTGAGTGAGGATAACAGCGCCACACCAACTAATAAACTCAACACCTTCCCCATCCAGTTGCCAAAAGCTTTAACAGAAGCAGCTTCAACAACCGCAATAGTTCCTTTCAATTCAGCATAAGGAAGCGCATGAAGGATAAAAAGGTTGATGGCAAGATACAGCAGAATAACGATGATTGTGCCACCTAACAGGGAGACTGGCAAATTTTTCTTCGGATTTTTTAGCTCACCAGCGATGTAACTACTGGCATTCCATCCACTGTAGGCAAACATCACCAGCATAACTGCTGTTCCGAAAGAAACCGCGTTGAATGGGACATCGGTTTTAAAAGCCATTATTGAGCCAGCACCCGCTCCGATGAATAATCCCGCACTTGCCAGTCCCAAAACAATCACGATTTTTACAGCCGTTAACACGTTTTGGACGCGTGAACCTAACCGAACACCCAGGTAATGGATGAGTGTAAAGATTAATATGATACCAACTGCCATCGTTTTTTTGGGGACGATAATATTTTCGGATAAGGGAATATCGATCCCGGCAAAAATGTACTCAGCAAAAGCCAATGCCGCACTGGCAATCGGCGCAGAAAATCCAACGATTAAACTTGTCCAGCCAGTGAGGAATCCCAATGCCGGGTGATATATTTTTTTCAGGTAAACATATTCCCCACCAACTTCCGGCATTCGGGTTGATAATTCGGCATAACAAAGCGCACCAGAAATAGCAATCACTCCACCGATAATCCAGCATAATAACACCCAGCCAGGACCGGGAACATTGGCAGCAACAATTCCAGTGGTAACAAAAATTCCCGATCCGATCATATTGGCGACAACGATGGCAGTAGCAGTTGTCAGGCTAATTTGTCGCTTAAGCCGATTGTTTGAGGTGTTGGGATTTGATATTTTCATCTGTTCCTTATAACTGCTTTTTTATTATCTGCCCGATAACTTGAATTGCGCTTTCAATCTCATCGTTCGTCGATTGAGCATAAGATAGACGCATGGTATTTCGCCCGCTGTCATCAATAAAAAAAGGACGCCCTGCCACGAATGCAACGTTTTCTTCTATGGCTTCACAAAATATTTGTTCGGCATCCAGGTATTGCGGCAGCTTAATAAAAATGAAAAATCCACCCAACGGACGATTCCACTGAACTTGTTCGGGAAAATATTTTTCCAGCGCCTGTAACATAAAATCACGTTTTCTCTTATAAAAAGTAATATTGCTTTTTATTTGCCTCTCTAAATATCCCCGTTTACAGAATTCAAACATTAAATATTGAGAAAGTGTGTTGCTGCAGGCATCGATATATTGTTTAGCAACCGCCATTTTTCGGATGATATTTTCTTCGGCTGCCATCCAAGCCAGCCTGATCCCGGGCGAGAAAACTTTGGAAAAAGAACGGAGATAGATCACTCGCTCAGCATTATCCAATGCTTTCAAAGCGGGCAGAAATTGTTCTTCAAAATGTATATCTCCGTAAGGATTGTCCTCAACTATTAAAAAATCATACTGATCAGCCAACTTGAGAATTTTTTCCCTTCTTTCCAGCGAAAGCGTTGCGCCGGTTGGGTTCTGGAAATTGGGCTGGATATAGACGAGTTTTGCCCGCTGTTTATTTTTGACCAGGGCTTTCAACTTTTCCTCCAGAAGGTCAATTTGCATGCCATTTTCATCGACCGGAATACCCTTAATTTTAGCACCATAGATAATAAACGCCCCAACAAAATAAGTGGGCAAGCCGACAAATACCACGTCACCCGGGTTGACCAATGTTTTCCCTGCCAGATCCATTCCCTGGGTCGAGCCGGCTGTGAGTATGATATTATCGGCTGTTACATTGATTTGTTCGTGTTTTTTAGCCCATTGGGACATATATTCCCGAAATGTCGGCAATCCTTCAGTGGCGCCATATTGCAGCGCATACTTTGGATTATTTTCCAGAATGTCGCTAATAATTTGTTTGGCTTCTTTAACCGGGAAAGTTGCTGGATCAGGCCAGCCACCTGCCAGTGAGATTACTTCTGGTTTTTCAATGAGTTTACAGATTTCCCGAATGACTGATGCTTTCATCTGCTTAATATTTTCAGAATAGAGATTAGCGAATTTCTCTTTCATATTTTACCTGATATTTTTATAATGAACTTCTCCCAAAATTGACCCGAATTCCTCGCTTCATAAATTCTCGTGCGTCTTTGGTACATCGGAGACATTTGTAATAAATAACATCTCCGATGGTTTCAGAATTTTTATCTAAATCTTCCTTTGAAAGAAAGTAAGCCCCCATCGTGTCCATTTCCCTGGCTTGCCCATCGCTTTCGTATTTAAACGTCATATTGGTTCCGTTCTCTAATACTTTTACCGCATCATCAAACCAATTAAAGTTAGCGATGCCCAAATCGGGATTAATAAAAATATGTGCCGCCAGGCTGACTCCTTTGATTCCGCTGGCAGCTAATTCATTACTACATTGGATGAAATTTTCAGGTGTTACGGCATTACCAATATTGATTTCATAAATAGGGGATGTTTTATCGTCACGAATATATTCATTCATGATATTGAGCAGCATACGGAATTGCATCAGGTTTTGTGTGGATAAGAGCATCGAAATTTTGATATTGAGATCCGGCAAATCTCGTCCATAATAACACACGGCAATAATTGTGCTCCAACTCGGGTTGAGATAAAAATTCCCGCCGGTTGTTTTTGCGCATCGTGTGATTCCATCCAAATAAACCAGGTGATTGTCGTTAGCGACTTCGATACCGCCGAAATTGCCAAAAAAAGTCCCCTGGTTCTCCAAAAGAAGCTGTGACATGGTATCGTTTACCGGGATTCTCTCAAATCTTTTGCCAGTCACTTTTTCTAATTCCCGGAATCTTTTTTCAGGATAGGGAATCCCAATCAGGTTTGCATTACAGTATTTTGAAACCTGCATCAAATTTTCCGTCATGGCGAGTGTCGCTAACAAATCGCCGTTGTAAACATAATCATCTGATAACGCCATGACAGATATCATTTCTGCCGGTATATATGCTGGTATGTCGCTTGACGCACTTTCAGCAATCCTCTGTATACAGCGAAATGTCACTTTTGCACCTTGAAAACCAGAGACCTGGGAGGTTGCCACTCCCAGCTTGTTATTGTAAGAAATATTAGCTGCGCATTCAAAATCAGGTACTTTTGCAAATTTTTTAACATATTGCTCTGCTTGCTCAATCATGCTGCCGTAACCTTTTTCAGCAAGCACTTTTTTTCTTGCATCGTACTTTCGCATATTATTCATTGATGACATGATCTCAGATGCACCACCGTGGTAATTCTTTAGTGCATCAATCGCTTTTTGATCATCGTTAGAGAGTAGTTTGAAATACATAAATTTATCTCCTTATTTCAAATTTTAATAATTTATTGATCGATTTATTTAATTTCCCGGTTGAAATTAGTTTAACAATTGAAAATATGCGCATACTACCCATAGCTGGATTTCATTATTGAAATATTTTTGAGGAAAGGATTAGATATAAAAAAGTTAACAACGTTTTTAATTTTATATAGTTGATGTATGGTGAATTTTCGACTCATATTTGGGGATTTCGTTTGAATATTGAGAACTTCTCTCATATAAAGAAAATATAAATTTTTATTAAAAAGTCAAGTGATTTTTTGATAGAGGATGAACGTTTTGTTATTCGCAAAGCTGAAAGAACATCAGTTTTAGACAAACTCATTGAAGAAGCGGAAGATTTAGGACCTAAAGATTTATCAGTCAATATTGATCATTATTTATATGGTCTGCCTAAAAAATCAAATTAATTCGCATAATTTTCAACCTAATACCTTGTTAATCCACCACAAATTTCCTTTATAATTTTTCATTCCTAATTACCCTAATTACCTTTTAACCAATCAGGGAATCAACCTCCAATTTTATTTGCGATCATCTTTATCTCCTCCATAATCGCATCCACCTCATCCTCGGTGTTATAAAAATGCGGTGAAATCCGAATCCCGGCATTGGGTCGCCAATCTATTAAAAAATCTCGTTTCAACAATTCTCTGGTAATTTGCTGGCTGTTTTTCATTTGAACGATAACAGTCCCACCACGTTTTTCTGGATTTAATGGACTATTAATTTGAAAACCGTTTTTCTTAGCACGCTGGACAATTAGCCCGGTTAAAGCTAATGACCGCATACGGATATTTTCAACACCAACTTCTCGAATAATTTCATATCCCGCTTTAACCGCATACAGGGCTGACAAGTGAGGTGTACCGTTCAAAAACTTAAAACCAACATTATCAGTAAATCGCATTTCTGGCTCAAAAGCAAATGGTGTTTGATGTGCCATCCAGCCAGTCAATTTCGGTTGTAATTTTTTTCCCAGATCAGGTCGGATATAGAGATAAGCAGCGCCCGGTCCGCCACAGAGCCATTTGATCGAGCCACCGACAACAAAGTCGACATTCAATTGTTGAACATCTACCGGGACAGTCCCGACAGATTGGTAGGTATCCAAAATCACATGAGCACCACAGGCATGGGCTTTTTCAATGATTGGCTCAACTTGCTGAATAGAGCCGCTTTTAAACAGGACATGCGAAATCGGCACCAGCAGCGTTTCATCATCAATCGCATCAATCATTTTCTCGGTTGGAACAGTGATACCGTCTTCCGATTTAACGATTTCAATCCTGGCGCCATCGGCTATTCGAGCTTGATAGAGATACATCACCGAAGGAAAGTTCATGTCACTGTAAACAATTTTATTTTTCCTGGCTTTAAAATCAAAGCAGGAGAGGACAACGGCTTCGGCGATGGTGACGTTCTGGTGCATGGAGACCGTATTTTGGGGTGCGTTGATGATGTCCGCCAGAATGTTTCCAATTTCTCCAATAAAATCCCACCAGCCTTCTTCCCAGGCACGGATACCTCTTGTTGACCAGATGTCGGCATATAATTTTAAATTATCATAAACAGCGCGAGGCATGGCGCCGAGAGAATTGTTGATGAGATAGACGGTCTTTTCGAGGATGGGAAATTCTT
>CBFDBN010000222.1:0-6598 GCA_965603055.1 uncultured bacterium
GCATAATGGGTCATGGTAATCGCTGGACGCTTGCCTTTGCCCCAGCCCTGATCTGGATTCCCGTAAGCGGGTGTTGGGCCCGTAATGGCATCAAAATTTGAAATCATATTTCTGGATGCAAGCTGGTGTTCGGTTCTTCCCTCCACTCCTGTCTGCTTTATAAATGCTTCATATTCATCCCAACTGACTTCTGTTTTCCCCAACCAGAATGGGCTGATTTGAACCTGTGCCTGGGGCACTTCATCATCTTCTCGATAAGATTCAGATTCGGGACTGCCCATCAAAAAGGTACCCCCTGGAATCGCAACCATATCAAAGCTTACTGAAGTCCCAGGAATTTTTTCGATAAAATTCACAAACGAGTCCACTCTTGCTGGTGCTGAATAAATAAAATTTGCCTCACTTTCAATCAATGAAACGACTTCGAAAGTTTTTTCGTGATAATGTCCAACTTCCAGATGGCAGTTGATGCAGCGCAGTTTCTCAGCATTTTGCTCATAATACAGGTGAGCATCTTCACCTTTTTTCGATAGACCTTTGGAGAATAAATTTTGATGACAATGAATACAGGATTTTTTATAAGTGAATCGAGCAGCGTATTCACGTCTCGATTTCAAATCCCAATTGATCTTTGAATCATCTTTGAAAACTGTGGCAAAAAGGTCACGAGTGCCGCTTTTCATTTTTTCGGTGAAATAAGCCAGTCCGTCAGGTGGGAGATGGCATTCCACACAATGCACGACAGTTCCGCTTCTGGTATCTTTGTGCGTGCTCTGCTTCCAGGTTATTGTCGCGTGGGGATGAACGTGGCAAGCATCGCAGAACGGATCCGAAGAAGTGTAGTCCAGCAGTGCTTTGATTGAAAAAATAAAGAGAACTCCAGCGATGAAGGCAAGCGGGGGAGAATATTTTTTAAGAAGGATTGAAATTTTTAATTTCATAATTGACTTTTCTTATGCCACCCCACCTTGAAGTCACAATTTGTGACTTCAAGTTTGTAAACTCATTATAATTAAGTTGAGACATAAAATCCACTGGGAATTTTTTTATGCTTCTTTTAGCTGCTTGATTTAAAACCGATTTGTTTTTTAGGTTTCAATATTAATTGCTCTAATCTATCAACCTCATGGAATAATAGTTTTGATAAATATTCCATATCCTTCTCGTACTTCATTTCTAATCGATAAATAGCTTTTCTTGATTCGTCATACGGAGATACTTGCATTACATAATGAATAAACGCTCTTATAATTTGAATATTGATTCGAATAGCTGTTGGACTATTCAAGACACTTGACAGCATGGATACACCATAAAGGGTAAAAGCATAAGGTAACCTATAAGAAAATTTAAGGACTGCAAGGTGGTCACAATTTGTGACCACCTCTTCTTTTTCTTCTTTTGTAAGCTGAAACATGAAATCGTCTGGGAATCGTTCTATGTTTCGCTTTACGGCTTGATTTAATACTTTTGTTTCAACTCCATAAAGTTCTGCCAGATCACGATCCAGCATTACTTTTTGATTTCTGATTGTTAATATTTTGTTTTCAATTTTTTCTATTGGGATAATTTCATTCATCGTCAACTTCCTTTGATGATTAATAGAACTAAGGTCACAATTTGTGACCAAATAGAATCTAATTCCCAATTTTCAACTTCCTTTTTCGTTTCATATCACCAAGAAAAATTTTCCTACTGAAATGGAATCCCACAGAATTAAATTTGTGGGATTCTCCTTCGGCGAATCAATTTATAGTAAAAATCTGCCGAAGGAAGATTGTTTCTATCTGCGGGACAAATTACCAATTTGTCTTACATTAAAAATCATCACAAAACGCATAAGCCTCAATCACTGCCTTTTCGCCCTCTTTGCCAGGTTTGCTGTTGCCATGCTCCATTCCCAGGATACCAGTATAGCCTTTTTCATAAATATGTTTGAAAATATTTCTGTAATTCACTTCTCCAGTTGTCGGCTCTTTCCTGCCAGGATTATCACCTATTTGAAAATAGCCGATTTCATCCCAGGCAAGATCGATATTGGGAATTAAATTACCTTCAGTAACCTGTTGATGATACAGATCATCCAAAATTTTGCAAGCAGGGCTGTTCACAGCTCGGCAGATTTCATAAGCCTGGGGAATTTTTTTTAAGAATAATCCAGGATGATCTCGGAAATTGAGCGGCTCAAGTACCATCACCAGTCCGTGCGGCTCGAGAATTTCGCTGGCATATCGTAACGCTTCGATGACATTGGCGGTTTGATATTCGATATCTTTTCGCAAATCGACATGACCAGGGACGACGGTCATCCATTTGGCATTGACTCGTTTGGCAACATCCACAGATTCTTTGATATGTGTCAAAAATTCTTCCCGCAAATCTTTTTTCCCGCTGGCGAGATTGGGCTCGCTCCAGTATATTTTATGAGCTACAAAAACACCCATCGTCATATTTAACTTAGCCATTTCCCCGGCAATTTTTTCCTGAACATCGACGGGACGTCCTTTCATTCCATTATCTTCCATGGCTGTAAATCCAATATCTGCCATAAATTTGATCTGGTCGATCAGGTCTTCGCCAGCATGATGCTTGAACATGCCGAAGTGAGGGGCGTATTTTAATTTGAATTGATGTTTTTTGACAGAATTTTCAGTGGCTTTAGTTCCATTAAATGGTAGACCCAAAGAAATGGCTGTAGCGCCAGCAATGGATCGGGTTAAAAAATTCCGACGAGATATGTTATTTTTCTCTCCCATTTTCTTTCCTTTGTTTTTAGAATAGTTTGCTTTACTGATCCCATCGCTCCAAGCGATGGAATCAGTATAATGAAAAAAATCATGTTTAGGCTATTTCATCTCTCACTCGTGCTAACAACTGTTTTGTCGCTTTTATCCCTTCAAATTCATCAAGTTGGTCGCCTTCATATTCAATTCCGACATAGCCTTTATACCCAGCGTTAACCACGATTTTCATCATTCGTAGATAGTCAGTACCAGTTTCATTCCCCGCTTCATCGAAATCATGAGATTTCGCGCTGACGGCTTTGGCATACGGCATTAATTCTTTGACACCCTGGTAGCGATCATAGTGCTCTTGCTCACTGATACGAAAATTGCCGAAATCAGGCAAGGTACCACAGCGGGCATGATCTACCATTTTCATAACACCGACCAGCCATTTGCCATTGCTGGAAAGTCCGCCGTGATTCTCAACAATGACATTGATATCGTGTTGAGCGCCAAATTCGGTTACGCGACGTAATCCATCAGCAGCAAGCTTCATCTGTTCCTCATAACTGCCTTCGCTATGGGCATTGACACGAATGGAATGGCAGCCGAGAAATTTGGCAGCTTCGACCCATTTATAATGGTTTTCAACCGCCTGGGTGCGCTTGGCATCGTCAGGATCACCCAGGTGTCCCTCACCATCGCACATGATCAAAAGGTTCAAGACGCCTTCGTCATCCTTTCGTTTTTTCATTTGTTGCAGATAATTTTGATCCTTCGCCTTATCCGCAAAGAATTGATTGACATATTCTATGGCTTCGATGCCAAATTCTTTTTTGGCAATTCTGGCAAAGTCAAGATTATCGATCTCGCCATTTCGGAGGCTGCGATGCAAAGACCATTGGGCTAAGGAGATTTTAAATAGCGGTTCTTTTGATGATTGAGTTGAGTTGGAGCAGCTTAAACCTAATAAGCTTATCCCTGCGGTTAGCTGTGCCGATTGCTTTAAAAAATATCTTCGATTAATCATAGTTTTGACCTTATCTTTTTTGATTTGGAATATTGGAATTTTAGTGGGTGGAGTGGGAGCATAGTAGATGGGGAGAAATAAAGCTTAATAGAACGCGGATGACACAGATTTGACGGATTTACACGGAATTATTTCTGTAAGAAATCCGTCTCGATCAGTTAAATCCGTTCAATTTGTGTTCTAATTACAACACTCCGTTGCTCCACAAAGATGGAGTCCACTTCCGAAGTGAACTCCATCTTTTCTTATTCTTAATGTTATTTTCTCGGATTCCACTCCCCTTTTGCCACGGCTGGAACAAACAAATCCAACCCAGGAGGTGGGTACGGTATTGTCTTCTCCTGTTCGGCGCTCATGTAAGCCGTCATCAACAATTCAGCGACATTTACGCCATCGCTGAAATTTTCCATCGGGCGCCTGCCTGCAAGAAATGATTTTACCATGTGGCGGTTTTCTGCTTCGTAACCGTACTCTGCTTCTTCGCTGCCGACCACAGGCATCAATCCCATCTCGGCGTTTTGTTTTTCGACTAAATCTTCACCTTCGCTGCCTTTGACCTGGCGGCTAAAAAATACTTTTAAGCCCGCATCCAGGGTGTTGATTTGAAGCGAATATTCGGGACCCAGTAGCTCCATGCTGAGACGGAGTCCAGCGCCGACATAACACCAGGACGTCGTTGTTTCCACGACAAGCTTGTTTCCTTTTTCGTCTTTATATTCAACCAGGGAACGGGCAAAATCTTCGGCAGGTCGGTTGATGTAATCTGTTTTTCCCTGGCTGTTGTTGGAAAGAATTTTAGCATAATGCGGATCTTGCCATTTTAGACAGTTGGTGTAAGCTGTGACCTTCATGGGCGTGAGGACGTTTCGATCAGCCCCAGGCGGCGTCAACATGAATCGAGCCGCCTCAACCGAGTGGCACATCATATCATTGAGCACGCCGCCGCCCTGCAATGAGCCTTCCCAGAACCAGGGCATGTGGGGACCGCTGTGTTCCTCTGCGGCACGAGCCAGGTAAGGTCTGCCTGTGGTGGCAGCGCCCCGTGCCCAGACAATGTCTCTTCCCCGAACCACGGTTGGTGAAAAGCACTGGTTTTCGAGATAACCATCCAATAAGCCAACTTTCTGAACCAGTTCCAACATTTTTTTCGCTTCGGCGACGTTTCTGCCCAATGGTTTTTCACAACAAACGCCGATCAATTCACCTTTACCTGTTTGGACCGCATGAGCAATTTCTTCCATCACTTCGATGCGAGTGAAATTGGGGGAACAAATCCAAATGGCATCGATGTTGGGATCAGCCACCATGTCTTTAATTGTTTTATAGGGTTTGGCATCACCGACATTCAATACTTTGGCAAGCGCAGCGGCTTCTTCCGCGGTTTTGTCATTGGGCGCGCCAACAATGCCCAGCACGTCAGCATCACGGACACCCACGAATGAGCGGATATGAAATTTTCCGACAAATCCACCACCGACAAAGCCGATGCCTAAACGTTTTTTAGTCATATTATTCCTCCAAATTTATGAAATAAAAATTTTTCAAAAGAAACAAAGATGTCGGGCAAGATGATTTAAGAGATAGGAAATTGTTCTTTAGATTTAAAATATGGAGTCTCATATCGGTAAGTAAAATTAAAAGGCGATGACACCGTTTGATTATTCATCGCCTTCTTTAGAAGACTTTTTATGTTTAAAACTACCAAAAGTCCAGAGTATTTTTCAATGCATTACAAACTTCTTCAAAAACGTCAGCATCCAGTGAACCTAATTTTTTCACAATTCTACTCTTGTCAATTGCTCGTATTTGATCGGTTGCTGCTTTAGAATCATGGTCAAGGTTTCCGCATCTCTGGGGAATTATCACCTGACTTGGAGAAACTCGCTTGATATTCGATGTTAGAGGAACGATCACCACCAGTTGCGAGTGTTGATTTATCCAGTTATTGGATACAATTATTACAGGTCGAGTTTTCCTGATTTCAACACCAGTTGTTGGATCCAGATCCACTAGACAGACATCGCCTTTTCTATACATCAGCTTCCTCTGCTTTTAAAAAAAGCTCAAGCTCCTGATCAGAGAAAGCAAAATCTTTCATCAACTCCATTTCTTCCTCCTTATCACGCACTGTCATGGTGCCATAATATTCCTTGTATCGATTTTCCAAATCTCTCTCTTTGAGTTCCTTCAGGTATTTTTCCAACAAAAAAGTCACGAGCCTGGTGTAATCCACCTTGGGAAGGAGACGTTGAGTCTCAACAATTAGCTTTTTTGGAAATGAAATCGACTTAATTTCCAGTTCCTGGGAGACAAAAGATTCCATACCAACACCTAATTATGATTTGTTTTAAATTTGCAAAAATTAAAGCAATAAAATTTAATGATTATTTTAATAAAAATCAATATGAAATTTCAAAGACTTTTCGTGTTTTGAATTTTTAGTTTATACTTTCCCAGGCTTCGTATGTTTTATAAGATATCATATTATGTGAATATAACGCTATACTTTTTTATCGTCAGGTTCATCTTTAAATGTTAACGCAAATAGCAACGCAACCGCCCCAGCAAATATGGCTGGTGTCCACCAAATCGCCGACCAATTTTTTAATCCCTCGGCTGTGAACAAATCAACGATCTGCCCTGACAGAATAGACCCTAACCCGAGTCCAACTCCATAAGTGACAAGCGCAATAAAGCCCTGGGCGCTGGCTCGGATTGATTTGTCGGCTTTCTTGTCGATATAAATTTGTCCTGTGACGAAGAAGAAATCATAACAAACGCCATGTAACAGAATGCCGAGGTAAAGCATGCCGATCACGTCACCCGAAATGTTTCGTACAGG
>CBFDBN010000223.1:0-6594 GCA_965603055.1 uncultured bacterium
ACAGTGATATTGCCAAGATCGACTCCCAGCAAAGTCTTATCCTGGAAGAACACACAAATCACTTTTGCGCCAGAGTAAATTACAGACGCTGTCGGCACTCCCACCAGAATAACCATCGTCGAAATCGCCATAATCGTGCGGGCAAACGGATTATATCGATATTCCAAAAATTCTGGTATTGTAAAAATGCCACATTTCAAAAATTTGGGGAGAAACAAAAATGCAACCACAACAAGCGTAATCGCTGCCATCCATTCATAACTGGCGATTGCCATTCCCAGCCAGTCAGCCGCTTTGCCCGACATGCCAACAAACTGTTCCGTTGAAATATTGGCAGCGATCAATGAAAATCCAATCAACCACCAGGTCAAGCCTCGACCCGCTAGAAAATAATCCTGTGCCCCATGTTCACTATGAGTTTTTTCACCCTTACTTTTCCAGAGTCCAATCGAAATAACAGAAACGACAAAAACAATGAATATGAGAATATCGGACACACCAATAATTTCCATTCTTCTCTCCTTAGTTTTGATTTAGCTTTTCTTTATAAATCCCGGAATAAAATCCAAAATATAGGGAATCATCTGAATCAAAATGTATGACAATGATTTTTATTTTTTGAATTGAAAAAGGCAGAAGTTTCAACAACACAGCTCGTCCAGTAAGAAATTGTATGATATTATTAAGCAAGACCTGGTATGACATCTTAAAGGGTTCTATCAATAAATTCCATTCTTGTGAAAATTTAAAGTTCAGCTTTTAATTTGCACAATTATAGACATTTTTTTTAATATATTCAATGCTTTTCTTTTAATACACAAAATTAATTAGTGTCTGGTCGAAAATACCAAAAGCATAAACAGTGACAATATTTTTTGGGGCTTTATCATTTCAAACCTCATCCCCTACCCCCTTCTCCTTGAAGGAGAAGGGGAATTTCTTGTCTCCCTCTCCTTTTAGGAGTGGGCCGGGGGGAGGTCAAATAAAGCAGTTTTCGCCTAGAAATTAATTATATTGCAAAATAGTGACTGTCTGAAGAGCGACATGTTTTAATTTGAATTGTCATTGCGAGGATACAACAATTGACGGAAACGAAGCAATCCATTGTTAAAGAGGAGGTTGCTTCGCTACTTCGTCGCTTGCAATGACAGGAAAAACAGAAAATCACTTGTTTTCAGACACTCACTAAATAATGATACACCTCATTCCACCGCAACTCTTTCTTAAATTCCGAAAGCTTTGTTTCATCATTAATTAGCAAATATTCGATCCCTGCCATGCTGGCGAAATCTTCCAGGTGTTGGGCAGTCACGCCCTGACTGAAACCCGTGTGGTGAGCACCGCCAGCTAAAATCCAGGCTGCGGCTGCGACTTTTAGATTTGGTTTGGGTATCCAGACGACTCGCGCCACTGGCAATTTTGGCAATGGCCCATCAGGTGGGACAACTTCGACTTCATTGACAATCATGCGGAATCGATTGCCCATGTCGATTAGCGTGGCATTAACCGCCTGTCCCGTTTGTACATTAAAAACCAAACGGGCAGGATCAGCTTTACGACCGATGGACAATGGATGGACTTCCAGCGAGGGTTTGCCATCGGCAATCGAGGCGCAGACTTCCAGCATGTGGGCGCCAAGTACTTTCATTCCTTTGGGATCGAGATGATAGGTGTAGTCTTCCATAAAAGAAGTACCGCCTTTCAATCCAGTTCCCATCACCTTCATCGCACGTACAAGCGCAGCGGTTTTCCAGTCACCTTCGGCACCAAAGCCATAGCCATCCGCCATTAATCGCTGAACTGCCAATCCTGGCAATTGTTCCAAACCATACAAATCCTCAAATGTTGTAGTAAAGCCTTTAAAATTTTCCCCTTCTAAAAACGCTCGCATCCCCAACTCAATTTTGGCTGCTTCTCGAAATGCCTGCTTACAATTTTCGCTCTCACGCACTGTTTCGGAAATATTATAAGTTTCGAGATATTCAGTAATCAGCTTATCGATCTCTGCATCGGTCACTTTTTTGACATATTCAACCAGTTCGCCGACGCCATAGCCGTTAACCGAATATCCCAACCGAAATTGCGCTTCTACTTTATCGCCTTCGGTGACAGCCACTTCACGCATGTTATCTCCAAGTCGGGCTATTCTGGCACCTTGCGAATCATGCCAGGCACAGGCAGCTCGAAGCCAGGTTGCCAACTCGTCCTGAACATCGTCGTCCTGCCAGTAACCGACGATAACTTTTCGGTTCAATTTCATTCGGGTGCAGATAAATCCAAATTCCCGCCCACCATGAGCCGATTGATTGAGGTTCATAAAATCCATATCGATATCTGCCCAGGGGATTAGACGATTAAATTGGGTGTGAAGATGGACAAATGGCTTTTGCAAAATTTTCAATCCAGCGATCCACATTTTGGCCGGCGAAAAGGTATGCATCCAGGTGATTAATCCAATGCAGTTTTGGGATGAATTCGCTTCCAGGCACAATTTATATATTTCATCAGGCGTTTTTAAAACAGGTTTAAAAACAATTTTGACTGGAATCTTCGCTGATTCGGATAATGCACGGGCAATTTTTTGAGAATCCTCTGCCACTTGTTTGAGCGTTTCTTCACCGTAAAGATGCTGGCTGCCAGTGACGAACCAGGCTTCAAAGTTATCATAGTTGATCATGTGTTCTCCTTTAAAAATTTCCGTTGTCTTAAGTCTCGTCCCCAGTATCTTTCATCACTGACCGGTCGCTAGTAGCGACCGGTCAGTGATTATTATACCATGCCGTCCAATTCCCCAATTACCTGACAATCCACTCATGAATCCCCCCAGCGAAATCGGGTTGGGATTGAATTTCCAATCGGAGCGCCGTCGTTTTGACGGTTTCGAAAACAACTCTATTAAATTTATCTTTTCCCACGCCGTATGGATCTTCAGTGTAAACTGGCTTCCATTCATCTCCCAATTTATAGAGGATCTTCCAGGATTGAGGAACCCTGCACTCGCCAATTCCTGTATCATCAAACCAATAGACCTCAACAATGGAAACCTCTTCGGATTGTTTGAAATCGTACTGTACCCATTCCGTCGTCCCTTTATGAGACCACCAATGAAAAATGGGAACTTCATGATCGATTGAGCTTTGCGGCTCCATTTGATCGTGGATGGCTTCGGGATTTTTTCCGAATGAAACGGTAACTTTGCTTTGCGATGCAAGGGTTGGTCTGCCCAGCGGTTTCACGGCTGATTCTTCCCGAGCCAGCCAGACGGTCATCTCGCCCTTGCCCCGATGTGCCCAGGCATAATACGGGATCGCCATAAATTCTTGCTCAGTCTTCTCAACTGAAGCTTCACTTTCTCCCATCTTATAGGCTATCGATTTGCCTTTAACGATTTGCACTCCATTGAGCAGTTCCTCACTAAACTCACTTGTTAGCTGAGCATCATCGGATAAAAGTAAATTTAAAACATGTCCATCTTTATTATCAGGCCATTCGGTGCAATACACAATGGGACCTCGCTGAAGCGCCACTTTTCCCCGGTCGGCTTTCACGCTGTCATGGGCGACTATTCTTCGGATCAACATGGGAAGTTGAAGTGAAATAACATCCCCATTCTTCCATTTTCTATTGATCTCAGCATAACCATTTTTTAATTGAACAGAGACTGGCTCATCGTTGACCTTCAATGTTGCTGGCTCATCGTTGGAATCCAGAAAATGATATAGATCGCTGGGTACAGGCTGGTTCTGTGTCCAACCAGGTATTCTTAAGAAAATTGAAAATTTATCATTCTCAATTTCAGGCTCCACTGAAATTTTTATCGATCCTTCCCAGGGATATTGAGTCTCCTGTTGAATTTTGACGACTCTATCTTTCAATTCGATCTTTGCTTCATTCGCAATAAACAGGTTCACATAAATTTCATCATCCCGATGCGCATAAATATAACCCGGCACTGAAGCCATGAATCGAGTGACATTACCAGGACAGCAGGCGCAACCGAACCAGGGACTGCGAGCATGTTGTCCCACAGACATCAGTGGATTGGGATAGAAGAATAATTTTCCATCCAAAGAAATGCCAGAAATCAAGCCATTATAAAGCGTTCGTTCCATCACATCAATGTATTTGGCGTCACCATGCAGCAGAAACAGCCGATGGTTCCAGTAAACATTTCCGATGGCGGCGCAGGTTTCGTTATAGGCGCTCATGTTGGGAAGCTCATAATTTTTGCTAAATGCTTCACCCGACCCCGTAGCACCAATTCCACCAATGATGTAAAGTTTTTTACCGACGACATTTTCCCACAGCCGATCAATCGCCTTCGTGTAACTGGCATCGCCGGTTAGCGCCGCTACATCTGCCATACCTGCATACATATAGGACGCCCGAACAGCATGACCGACTGCTTCATCCTGCTCGATAACTGGCTTATGATCCTGGTTATATTCACCCCAAAGTTCACGACCAGCCAGGGGTTTGCCTCGAACATCCAGGAAAAATTTAGCCAGGTTCAAATATTTTTCATCACCGGTGACTCGATAAAGTTTGACCAAACCCATTTCAATCACCTGGTGTCCCGGTGGGGCTTGCAATTTTCCATTGCCAAAAGTCCGATCAATTAAATCGGCACTTTTCAATGCCACATCAAGAAGATTGCGCTTGCCTGTAGCTTGAAAATGAGCGACGGCAGCTTCATACAGGTGTCCCAAATTGTAAAGCTCATGGCTTCCCTGAATTTTTTCCCAGCGATTATCGCCAAACCACCTTTTAAGTCGCTCAGCTTTATTGGTACGGACGGTGTAAAGATAGCCGTCATCTTCCTGCGCTGCGGCGATAAGTGTGATAATGCTGTCCAGGTAGGCTTCCAACTTCGGATCGGGATGGAGCATTAAACTGTATGAAGCCCCTTCAATCGTTTTATAGACATCGGTATCATCAAAAGGATAAATACCTTGATGCTCGCCCTGTTTCAAACCGCCAGCAATGGCGAAATTATCCATTCTGCCAGTTTCTTCGCATTTTTTAAAAGCATGTGGAATGGTGACCGTTCGGTTGATTTCCATGCGTGATTTCCAGAAATCATCGGTAATTTGCACATCGGTGAACGGGACAGGTTGGATGGGGTAGTCTTTCTTTTTCGAGGATGAGCATGATATGATACATAAAATTAGCGATATTGAAAGAAAACTTAGCATAATTTTTATCATGAAATTTGCTCCTCATTTGATAATTTTTTTCAATGGGTAGCGGTTAAATTTCAAATAATAAAATTCAAATGACAAATAATGCCCGAATTTCAATTCACAAATTTTCAAACTAATCGCACCCTTTCAAAGGTTCGCAACCTTTGAAAGGGTTGTTTTATAATTGTTTGGAAATTGATTTTTGAGCAATTGAAATTTATTTGTCATTTGTTAATTGATTTTTGGAAATTATGATCGTTAGATTCCTCACTCCGTTCGGAATGACGTTGCTATCCCTGAACAGTTCATTCAACCAAAAATTTGTAAACTGTTGTTGTCTGGTATTTCTCACCAGAATTCAACAGGGTTGATGGAAAATTTGGCTGATTGGGAGAATCGGGATAGTGCTGCGTCTCCAAACACAAGCCATGTCGATAATGATAAACTGTTCCATTTTTTCCTGTGATGGTTCCGTCCAAAAAATTCCCTGAATATAGCTGAATACCGGGTTCAGTGGTCCAGATTTCCATAATTCGACCAGTTGTTGATTCAATGAGTTTTCCAACCAATCTTAATTCTCCAGCTTTGCCATTCAACACAAAATTATGATCATAACCCAAGCCAAATTTGATCTGTTCATCATCGGCGTTAATTCGAGCACCAATGGCAGTCGGAGTCTTGAAATCGAATGGCGTCCCTGCTACAGGCTGCAATTCTCCCATCGGAATGAGTGTCGCATCGACGGGCGTGAGATAGTCAGCATCCAGCATCAACTCATGATCCAGAATGGGACTGGCGCCGGCATCTTTCAAATTAAAATACGTGTGATTGGTTAAATTACAGATAGTCGGCTGATCTGTGGTCGCTTCGTAATCGATCCTGAGTGCATTGTCATTTGTTAATGTAAAGATTACTTTAACTGATAAATTACCGGGATAGCCTTCTTCACCATCTTTGCTCAGATAGGTCAATTCCAATCCGACATCTTCATCGCCCTTGATTTCCTTTGCTGCCCAGACAACCTTATCAAATCCTTTTAATCCGCCATGCAGATGATTTGGTTCATTATTAGTTGCTAAGGTGTAATTCTTTCCGTTCAGTGTAAATTTTCCTAATGCGATCCGATTACCATAACGACCAATAAGGCAGCCAAAATATGGACTTTTTTCAAGATAACCATCCAAACTGTCGTGACCTAATACAACATCACCTATGTTACCATCTTTATCAGGAACAACAATTGAAGTTACTGTGCCACCATAATTGGTGATTTGAACTTTCATGCCGCTGGCATTAGTCAAAGTAAAGAGATCGACAGAACGACCATCTTCTGTTTTACCGAATGATTGTTTTTCAATTTTCATTTTTAAGGTTTCCTTTTTTGAGCATTCTATTAGACTGATACAAATGA
>CBFDBN010000224.1:0-6590 GCA_965603055.1 uncultured bacterium
TCCAGTACACCTTCAACGCAATGTCGAATTCGAATCTCTGACGCTTCAGATGGAGATCCCTTTGATATAAGCGATGCCAATTTCACAATTACGTCCAATCCATCGATTATCGTTGATGTTCCCAATGGAGGAGAAAATTGGGCGGCAGGTACACCTCAGCCAATCGTCTGGCACACGCATATTTTTACCGGGAATGTAAAAATTGAACTTTCCACCAATAATGGATCGTCCTGGACGACTATCGCGAATAACGTTCCGACTCCCACTGCGAACGCAGCCACCAGCTATATGTGGACGGTGTCCAATACGCCTTCATCAAATTGCCTCGTCAGGATTTCTAATGCATCAAGCGGGAATCCATCGGATGTAAGTAATAACACTTTTACTATCGATCCTCCCGGGACGAATAACACGCCAACTGGTACGAATGTAGCAGTATCACTCAGTTCAGACGTTACTGTTACATTCGACAATGTAACCGGCGCAGGGACAACAACATTGAATAAAAAAAATATTGGCTCTCCTCCACCAGGTGGCTTTACTATCATTCCATCGGGTGCACCTCTTTATTATGATATTAATACTACAGCCACTTACACCGGAAATATCACTATTTCTATCAAATATGATGATACAGGCATGACGCCTGCTCAAGAGCAATCGCTAAAATTGCAAGTTTACGAAATGCCCCCCGGAAGCTGGAAAGATATTACTACATCGAAAGACATGAATGCAAATATTATTTCTGGCGAAGTGAATCATTTAACCGATTTTGCGGTTATGATGACAACCGGAAGTGGTACAGAGTCCATAACAGTTGTATCGCCAAACGGGGGAGAAGTTTGGCCAGCAGGTTCAGAACAAGAAATTCTATGGACGAGTACAGATTTCACTGGACAGGTTCGCATAGAAGGAAGCATAGATGGTGGAAGTACGTTTGAAGAAATTGCAGCATCTACGAATAATAATGGAACGTTCCTGTTTAGTGTTCCCAACGAAGAATCAAATACCTGCGTCATAAAAATTTCTGACGCTTCAGACGGAGACCCGTTTGATGTCAGTGATGCATTTTTTACGATTTCAGCCGGTCCAATAGGAGAGGAAATTATTGTAACGAACACAGATGATTCAGGACCAGGTTCACTGCGGGACGCCATTGATCAGGCGAACAATTCTCCCGGTGAAAATTTTATTCTCTTTCAAATTCCTAAAACTGATCCAGGATATGATATGAATACTGGTGTCTGGACAATCAGGCCACAGTCAGAGTTACCAACCATTACTGGTGATCCCTTAATTCTCGATGGATTTTCCCAATCGAATTTTATTGGAGACGATACAAATCCTTTTGGCCCTGAAATTGAAATTAGCGGTTCAGATGCAGGAGAAAATGTAGACGGATTGAATGTTAATGCACCGAATGTTATGATAATTGGGCTAATCCTTAACAATTTTTCACATGCTGGTATCATGGTGACCAATTCAGAAGGTGGAAGAATTTCTGGATGCTATATTGGGACTGATTTTTCAGGCATGGAGGCAGCCCCCAATATAGATGGGATTTGGTTGTATGATTCACAAGGATTTCACGTCTCCCCGGAAGATACTTTACCCAATATAATTTCAGGAAATCGTGGCACAGCTATTTATCTGAATAATTCAACCCATAGTTTTATTTTCGGTAATATTATCGGTCTAAAAGCCACAAAGCTGGATACATTAGGAAACCTTTGTGGAATATGTATCCAGGAACATGCTGATAGTAATGAAGTTGCTGAAAATCGAATTTGTGGTAATAATGGTTATGGAATTTATATTTTTGGATCAAATGCTAATTTTATAGTACATAATTTTATAGGCAGACATGAGGATCCTGAAATTCAATTAGGCAATACCAAAGATGGTATAATGATTACTGAAAATTCTCAAAACAATATGATCTTAGAAAATATGATTGGACACAATGGAAGTAATGGTGTTTTTGTCTTTGGTAATCAGGCGATTCGCAATACAATCTCACGAAATTCGATTACGCATAACAGTAACTACGGTATCGAAAATCGGAATGGTGGGAATATAGCGCTCTCACCACCACAAATCCAAAATGTGACACACTCCTCGATAAGTGGCACTGCGCCGGCGAATTCTATCGTTGAAATATTTTTCGATCTTGATGATGAAGGGGAATTGTTTATCGCTGATATACCAGCAGATGCTTCAGGAAATTTTAGCTGGTCAGGTGAGGAAATACCGCCAGATTTTTATGTCACGGCAACTGCCACTGATACTGAAGGCAATACATCTCAATTTTCAAATGCTGTAAAGTCTACAATTAGGGTTGAAAATGAAAATTCAATGCAGAAACCAGTTCATTTTGCATTGCATCAGAATTATCCCAATCCTTTTAATCCAACTACCATGATTAGCTATGCCGTAGCAAAAAACAGCCATGTAAAACTCACGGTTTACAACACGCTGGGGCAGGTTGTGGCTGTTCTGGTGGATGGATTTCAATTACAGGGTAGTTATAATTTGAAATGGGATGCCCACAATCAACCAAGTGGACTTTATTTCTATCGCCTGGAGGCTGATGGATTTAGTGCGACGAAGAAGATGTTTTTGCAGAAGTGATCTTTGCCAGACCTCAGAGGTTTTAAAAACCTCTGAGGTCTCTGAATTGTTTTAATTTATAATTTCGCTATTGTATCATCATTCATCGTCCGAAACGTATGCAAAAGAATATCCCCTTTCCTCAAATACGGTCTTTTCCTCTTGTCCAATTTGGGATAGAACAATGCATAGTCGAGCATGAAAATGCGTTCGGAAAGCTCATCATAAAAACAGTAATTGATGAATGAACCGCCGCAAACCTCTTTTTCGTTCTGCCAGAGTGCGCTGAGTTTGCCTGCCCGCCTTCCTAAAAAGTCAACTTCTTCAAAGACAGGCTCCTCAAATTTTTCCTCAACCTGATCGCCGCGATAGTATTTGGCGCCAATTTCATTTCGTTTCTGGATACACCATTCTTTGGTAACCAGGGAGGGATCATCTGTGTCAAACCAGTACACGCTGATCCACTGTTCTGGAAAACCTTTGTAGAGCATTACGAAGTTTGCACTCGTGTCCTCAATTTCTATCTGAAAGTCATCCTGAATCCTCAGCATCCAGCCGTATTCTTTGAGCAGGTGCTTCTCCATGTCCTTTTCTTCAGCGCCTCGTACAAAAAATTCGGCTCTGACTTCTGTCCAGTATTTGTCATAGAGATTGAACAGGTAATTTTTATTCTCGCCAATTTTCTGAATCAATTCTGCTGCATTATTTGAAACCAGGAACATGATATATTGATCTCGTGCCCATTCATCCTTTTTGATAAATAGATAGTCGCCGTTCTTTACTTTATCGATTAATTCAGATTTAAGAATTGATTTTACGGCATTTGAAACAGTTCCAGAATCCTCCAGAGTTGCCATGAAAATTAGGTTCTTGAATCGCATAAAATTGTTGAAATCTTTGTGAATAATGGTAAATACAGTTTCATGCTGGGGAGTGATCAGTGGTTTTTCAAATGTTTCTCGTAATAGAGGCTCGGCTGAATGCCAGATTGTTGAATCTGCTAAAACAAAAATGTCAGCGTCAGCACCCCAACCTCCTAGTCTGTCTGAATTATCACAATCCGAGATAGAGGCAATGATTATTAATGAAAGTAGGAATCGAAATATGGTTAGTGTTTTCATTGTTGATGTCCTCAAAAAAAGATAAAGAATTTCCGACTGATGTATTAGCGCTACCTACTCATTCGGAAAAATATTAAAAGCGTTTTGTGTCATTCCTGCGGATGCAGGAATCTCTTAACCTACTATGAAACTGATAGTTAATACGATGGTTTTCGAGATTCCTGAACTCCGCTTCACTCCGTCAGGAATGACACTTCAGCATAGCTAAAAAACATAGATCAAATAGCGAAATCAATAATACTATTCAGCTTTTGAAATGAGTTGTTTGAATCTCCAGCGAAGCACAAACCACGTAAGCGAAGAAAACAACAAAATCAGCAATCCAAAAAGAACCGTTATCAAAGAAACACCATATCCCATGGCAACGATGGCGGGAGAAATATCACTGGCTCGTGAAATTGCCTGCATCGCCAGGTACAAGCCATGGAAATGTCCCAAAAATCCGATTAAAACACTCATTCCACCCCAGAATAGAATGGAATTGATACCACTCTCCAATTTTGCATGGCTGAGGTCTGGTTTGAAAAATAGATCGATTATCTTTTTTATTGATAAAACAAGAATGATGATAGCAAAAAGCAACAGTGGCCACATATAGAATCCGCCTTGCATGAATAATGTAAACATGATAGCCTCCTTAAATTATGAACGTTGATTTGGATCAGTCTCCCAATAGAACAGCAGCTTCCGCTCGTTCTACTATCAAGACTTTATTCATCAGCATATAGCAAATAAAAGCAATGAAAATCGTTGACACAAATGTAAACATGATTAAAGAGGAGCTTTTAATCATCCACGTCGTAATGTCACTCAACCTCTGGACAGAACCAACCTCCTGTGTTGTAATGATATAAACGAGGTGATTTGCAAAAAGTAAAGCATTGCTCCCGGCCATGTACAATTCCATGACGTACCCCATCACACCAATTACCAAATTCAACACTGCCATTCCCAAAATAAGGGATAAACCGGTTCTTAATTTTTTTATTTGATGATCTTTTTTGATATAAAGTTGGTAAAACTTTGGAATGGAAATCAAAATTGCAGTGAGAGAGATTCCAAGCACTGGATAAATCCATTTGCTGGCTTGTGTTAAAAATTGTGTTGAAAAAACTGCTTGAACACTGATCGCAGCAATGAATAATAGCATGAGAACAAAAGCCACCCTTTCCCATCGATTCTGAGCCTGTGCGGTGATTTTATCCAGCAGCTTTCTAAATAGTGATTGATGAATTTGGACAAGCTCATTTAAAGCTTCATCTGTCAAATCGATTTTTTCCTCAGCTTTTTGTGCGGCTTCATTTTCTTTTATACCGCGCCTGAGATAGAGTTGGTACAGATCATCTAAATCCGCTGCAATTTCCAGAATAATGCGTGATTTAATCGGCTGGGGCAAATCCAGCCGCTCATTAATGCTTTTCAGCAATGGAGTGAACTGTTTCATTTTTCGATCTCTCCTACAATGTCAAAAAATTGGTTGAAAAATTCTTTCCAGCCAGTTAGTTGTCCCTGGGCGTATTTTTTCCCTTTGGTGGTGATGGTATAATTTTTCCGCTGTCGTTTCGATCCGCCGTTTTTCCAGGTTCCCTTGATAAATCCCTTTTTCTCTAACTTGTGAAGAATCGGGTACAGGGTACCATGATTGAATTTAAATAAACCATCGCTCTTTTCTTCAATATCCAGGGCAATCTGGTAGCCATGTTTTTTATCTTTGAACAGCGTGGCTAAAATTAAAATCTCATTCAAATTTCGGGTCAGGTTTGATATGTCAAATGCCGATGTTTCCATGCCATTTTGCCTTAATCTTTATATAGAATCTCAATACATAGATAATCAATATATCGGAACTCGATATATCAAACGTCAATATATCAAAAAAGTTTCAATATTCCAAGAACTTTTTTTAATTTTTTGAAAAAGTTTCCCTTGCTATTTTATTATCCAGGGATTATATTCAACTCATTAATAAATTAGACCTGATTATCAGAATTTATCAGGATTAACTGGATTTTCTTTCAGAGAACATCCTGTTAATTTTTTGAATCCGGTAAATCCTGTCCATTATGGCAAACCAGTTTTTCATCGAATAGGAGAAAAAATTGACCACCCGAGAACGCTTCAACAAAGTAATGCACTGGCAGAAACCCGATCGAGTACCGAATATGGACTTTGGCTACTGGGATGAAACTATCACGACATGGCATGAGCAAGGACTTCCAAGGCACGTTAAAACCAACGTGGATATGGAACACTATCTTGGACTGGAGGGCGCCGAAAGGATTCCAATGCTCCCGTTACAAAATGGACTTTTTCCGCAATTTGAATACAAGATTTTGGAAGAAAAAAAAGATTATCAAATCATTCAAAGTGAGGAAGGACTTATTTGTGAGATTCCCCGAACAGGTGCAACTATTCCAAAATATCTAAAGTATGGGATCGAGAATCGTGAGGATTGGGAGCTGTACAAGGAAGAGCGATTGGATTATAAAAGGGCAGATCGAATTGGCGACATAAAAAAAGCTGCGGATGAAGCCCATGCTGCCGGGATGCCAGTTCGGTTTGAAGCCGGCTCACTCTACGGCTGGCTCAGAAACTGGATGGGTGTTGAAAATCTTTCCATTGCCATCATGACGGAGCGGGATTGGATTGAGGAAATGATGGAGCATTTGACTGACATGGCAATTTATCTGATCGAGAAAGCACTGCCAGGAATCGAAGTCGATATGGCATGGTGGTGGGAAGATATGTGCTTCAACAAAGGACCGCTTATTTCTCCAAAATTGTTTAAGGAATTAATGGTTCCCCGCTACAAACGAATTACGGATGCACTCAAAAAACTTGATATTGATGTAAATATCC
>CBFDBN010000225.1:0-6550 GCA_965603055.1 uncultured bacterium
GAGACCTAAAAAATTGTTGCTCTTTGGGCAAGAATTTAACTTTTTAGATACTAATAAACACTTTCATCAACACTACCTCAAGCTCATTCTGTCGTTCCGTCATATCACCAGACCGTTTCTTTCGAATGCTTGAAAAAATACGATTAAGCTCTTTTTTGGTGCCCGAATCCAGTTTAGCAGCAATCCTTTGTTCATTACTCTCTGCTGAAATTTTAACCTTTTCTCTACGACTATGGGCTAAATCTCGCATACTTTTGTAATGCAGCACTGCCCGATCCAATAACACCCAGGGAAAATTGGGATTTTTATGGGGACCGATTCGGATCATCTGTTTTCCCTGTAGGACCCCGATTATATTTTCAATGGTGGCAAAACGATTGGTTGAAAAATATAGAACCGATCCAGCACCAATCGTTCCACCGATCAATGTTCCAGCCATGAACGATGCGCCGCCCACTGCCGCATCCAGGATTCCACCGATGGTTGCCCCGGCAATTGCTCCAAGCGCGATTAATTGTTTGGTGGTTAGTCCCAGCAAACTCCAGGTCGATTCGGCAAATAGGTCCTGTTCAAAAACCGGGCGATCCAGTTCGTCTTCTTCGGTTTCGACTTTCAAATGCTGGTAAAGACGTTCAATCGCCTTACGGGCTTTTCGTTCCCGTTTTCTGAGATAATCATGGAATTCGGCTTCGATTTTATGTTTATAATTTTTGGGATTTTCGTCTTTGTTGATAGCGATCTCTTTTTCATAAGTCAACTCATCGATCAACAGGCTGGCGATCACATTGGCTGATATTCTTTGACGTCGCTCCCATTCAGTTGTTAAATATCGAACCGATTCATTAATTGAATCTCGCCAGGGATCGTGAAGTTCCCGAAATGCCTCCAATAATCGAATTCGATCCTGAAATCCAACGTTATGGGCATTGAAGCTTCGCACCACGCTGAAATATTGATCGAGGGCAGGACGCCACTCATCAGAAAAATCACCTTCACCGATTTTGTTGATCAGCGCCATTCTTGGCTGACCGGTCCAGCGTAAAATTTCCATTTCGGCTTCATAATTTTTTCGAAACGGTTTAGCGCCATCAACAACATAAAGAATGCCAGCGCCATCCAGAATCGGCTCCAGCAAGCGACATTCATCGACAAATTCACTGCTATCTTGAAAAGTTTTAACAAATTTAGCGACCACTTCCCGGCGATTGGTCACTGAATCTTCATAAGTTCTCAGCCAGGCTAATGCTCGCGGCGCCTGCTGGAAACCCGGTGTATCAATCAAAATGATCAACGTTCGACCATCGAGGCGAAAGGGGAATTCCTGGCAGTAGCGAGTGGTACCAGGTAAAGAATGGACATTGACTGAATCATCTTCCGCCAGTGTGGACACGATACTCGACTTGCCCTTGTTGACCCGGCCGATAACAGCGAATTTGGGGACTGCACTGTTCATAGGCTCTCCACCATGGCTTCAACACGAAGATAGGGATCTGCCAGCTCGGCGATCTTATTTTTCCAGATTTGCCATTCTGTCAACAAAGGCGGCTTCCATTCTTGTTGAGCATTATTATTAATCAATCCAATTACCATAAGTCTATCAATGGCAGTCGCCTGTCGCAATTGATTTAAAAAATAGGTAATCGAGGCATCTGGCGCTTCCCAGGATTCGACGAGCAGCAGAATCGGATCAGTATCTTTTTGGCTCTCGATTAATTTAATTGTCGTCAGGTTGGATTGATCATAATCAAGGCTTCCTGCTGTCATTCGCTGTTCAATTGTCCATCCAAACCGCAGATGGATTAAATTGGTGAGATCGTTTTTATCAACTTTGAAATCACCCCATTGAATGACTGTACAATTTTTTCCTTTCAATTTGAGCCGAGATTTTGAATCAGAAGATAGAGCAACCGGGGCTAATATTTGCTCCTGATCAAAGGCACGTGTCTCAAAAAGCGGACGAGTTAAACGATCATATAGCGATTCAAAATCGGCAGAGTGAAGCGGGATTCTGCTCAAAGCCCTTTTTAATTTCAATTTCGCAGTAATGAAGATAAGCAATCGAGGCATCAAGCCATAGCAGACCAGAGATAAAACCAAAAACGACCACCAGCTACCTACTACAACAGCTTTTGGAATGCTCGTTTCATTTGGAGTAGAAACATATTCGGAATCCAATCGAAAATAGCGGCTTGCTTCGACCAATTCCAAAGACGGGACATCCTCTGGCAAAATTACTGACCAGGGTAATGCGATAGCTCGGACTGCTTGATGAAAAGTTTGTGAGCTAATATCCAGGGTTGTATTCCAGGCAAATGCCAGGTCAGAAAAACTGATTAAATAGAGACAGGTTGCCAGCGCCCCGATATTAAATGCCAGTCCAAATCGTTGTGTCAAGCTAACTGCCAGCCATTTTTCAACTGAATGATACAGCTTTTGTTTCACCTTTAATCGCTGTAAATCAGCCCAGAGTTTGTTGAGCTGATTCGACGGAAGGTGTTCAAAAATTTTTGCCATCAAGCGACTGAACAGGTAGCTCAATTCTCGAATAAAGTTATAAAACTCTCCACTTCCGGGGATATATTTTTTTATAATTTTTGGGAGCGAATTCAGCAGAAAAAAGAAGATCATGATTAATTGAACACCGATGACAACCGCCAGAAAATTGACGACGTTCACCGGTTTAGAGCCATTATAAGACAAAACCGAAGCAGCCGTTCCGCAGCCTGATAATAAACCTAACAGAAGCAAAAATCGTCCCAGCCAGCGATAGCCAGTTTCAAATAATTGACCCGGTGAGGGCTGCCCCGATATCTGAACTCGTTTTAGCCATGCCAAAAACAGGTCATGTCGCCTGGATTTCTGACTTTCCAGTTGCTGTCCAATTTTTCGATCACGCCGGCGAAGCTCACCGGGATCAGATTCCCGATCTTTCATTATTTGAACTTCGAGATCGAATAGTTGTGCGATGGTCAAATCTTTTGCTCCAGTGAATTAAACACGATCTTATTTTTGAAAATAAAGAATGAAACTCAACCTTCTTCCACCACCGAAATCACCGCCCGAATGTTTCTTTCAATCAATGACTTTTCGATTTCTTTTGCAATCTCTTTCTCCACCCTGGTCTGCACGTCGATAAAATAAGGCGCCAAGTTAGCAACAAACCAGTTTCTTTCTCTTTCAACGATTTCCCGGGCATTGGTAATTTTGATTGTGATCATGATACCGTATCATGTTAAAAAGCAACGTTCTAAATCAGAAGTCAAAAAGATAATTAGATGCTGTGGTTTATTATTTAACGGTCAATCAAACGCAGAGGCGCAGAGATCGCAAAGTTACGCAGAGTATTTTATAATTTCTTTGCGACTTAGCGTCTCTGCGGTAAAAATATTTCTTTTAACTAATTTTTTAGTCTGTAACCTGTGCTTGATTTTGAATCGCCCAATCAATCAGCAATAGCGCTGCTGGCAAATTTTCCTCAAATGTCGGCAGAATTTCAGCTTCAGGCAATTTAAAACCAGGGTAATAACTATCAGGGCGCAATTCTATCGTATAGGCTGGAACACCCAACAGTGCATAAAGCCAGTCAGTGGTATCGCCGCTCGCCAGGTAAAGCGTGGAAGACTGTCCCGGTGTATAATTCTCTCCATGTACCGAACGAATCTGGTGCGCCATTGCCACCGCCAGGCTGTCGAGTAACGCTTTGTGCGGAGCCGGAGAATTGGTATATCCCCAGGGATAAAGCACCAATTGGCTATAATTATGATAGCTGATCAATGCTTTGGGCGATTGCTGTTGCAGAAAATCACGAACCACCTGGCTTTCAGGCTCAGAAAATGGAGCCGGTCCCCGGTAGGTTTCAGAGAAAGTATCACCAGACGATCCGGGTCCACCCCACTGGTGACTATAATTCCGATTTAGATCAACCCCGAAACTCCCATCGCCATTGTTGCGCCGATTCTTCCGCCACAGTCGATCAGTCATCACCGAATATTGATGCCCATCAGGATTGACCATGGGAACGATCCAGATTTCAGCATTATTGACCAGCCGAGCAACGGATGGATCAGAGGAATAATTCTCAATCAAATGTTCAGCAATTAAAAAAGGGACATCAACAGAAATCCATTCTCGAGCATGATGGGCGCCGAGAAATACCACAACCGGCTCTTCCTCATCCTGGCTCACGTTATCACTGATCTTAATCGCCCAGAGCTCTCGTTGCTCCAGCGATTTCCCGATCGTGGTCATACTTGAAATAGCTGGATAGTCGCTGGCAAGTTGTCGAAGCTCGATTTCGACTTCATCATAAGTATGATACAAACCAGCCGTGGGGTCTGTGGGACCATTGTCGCAAATGCTGCTGGTGACGATTAAACACAGCGCCAAAACTAACAATAACCGAAAAATATTTTTTAGGGATTTCATTATTCTTTTTCCTCCATTTTACTGGCGTTTTGTGCAATAATCTCAATTGACAATCCAGCCTTTTTCAATCGTTCAATATAAATATCAAACGCACGAACCACGGCCGTGTCATTTTTTACTTCCCATAGATCGACTCCGGAATTAACAACGGTTTGTAGATCAGTGGAATCTTTTAAAGCAATTTTAACCAGGCGCTGCACCAGATCGACCTCTTGAATCGGCTCTAATTTGAGACCATGGGTTTGCAACATTTTGTCGGTTCTAATCACGACATAATCAGGTTCCTGGACGATGATTTCAGCACCCACCTGGCGCAAATTTTGAATTTCGTCCTGATTACTGTAATAGACTTTTTGAAGTCCGGCTTTTTGTGCCTGCTGCGGTTGCTGTTCTGACTGACAGAATGCAAAAATCAAGCAGACTAATAATATGAAATATACTCTGAGCATGATTGATGGTCCTCCAACTTTTAGTTTTAAGCATGGTGTAATTTTCAACATGATAATATACAAGTTCTGTATATAATCATGTAATAAAATATAAGATTTATAGAAGATAAAACAATTTTATCGAAAAGTCAATTTAAAATTTAAATATTATTATGGAAAGAAACACAAAAAAAGTCATCTGCAGAAATTTTGTGAAGATTCATTGTAATTCTGTTGGATCTCATTTCTGTGGATAATTCTTTTTCCTACCTTCAAATAGATATCATTCAATAAATGATCATTCAGTTCTGAACAACGGCTCAATTCTTTCGGCAATCTGATTTGGCATTTGATGCTTAAATTTAGAGTTTTTTTTATTGATATCCTCTCTGATCGTTAAAAGTAAGGACAATATTCAAAATCTCCGGTCTACTTCCCAACCTCACTGGCGGTCCCCAGGTCCCAACGCCACATGACACATAAATATGAGTATTTCCTTTTTTCAAATATCCCCAGCTTTTTTCATAAACCTCATTAGTGATGAAATTGATGGGAAAAATTTGTCCATGATGGGTATGACCGGACAGTTGCAGATCAACATCGTTTTCTTCGGCTTCATTCAAACCAAATGGCTGGTGATCCATCAGGATAATTGGAAAATTTTTATCAACCTGGCGCATCAATTCAGGAAGTTTTTTTCGCTGTTGCCTACTAAATTGCCATATTGTCCGATCCTCTCTGCCCACAATGTAAATGCTTTCATTTATTTTTACGACACTATCTCGTAAAACCGTTACACCATGTTCTTCGAGATATTTTACCGCCGGCTCAACACCACCGATATACTCGTGATTTCCCGTGATAGCATACACGCCAAATTTTGACTTGAGGTGCAACAAGGCATCACCAAGATTTTCTCGGATCACCGGTGCCAGGTCTTCATCGACAATATCTCCCGGCAAAAGAATCAAGTCTGGATCCAACTCATTTATTTTATTGACGATTTTGCAGAACCGCTTCCTGCCAACAATCGTTCCGAGATGGATATCCGAAGCCGCTGCAATCTTTATTGTTTTGATATTTGCCTGTTTTGGGATCGTTAAATTTAGGTTTCGAACTCGAAAAGAACAGGCATTAATATAGCCATACAATATTATCACCAAAACGATCCCGACAGAAGTCAGAAGTGTAGTCTGCTTTAGTTTTGTATAATTATCACTAATGAGTTGAAAGAATGGAAGCCAGTGATTCACGAGTCGTGCCAGATCGATCACAATGACGATCAAAAAGAAATAAAAGAACATTGCCAGCCAGAACGACCCAATCCAGACAAAGATATCGCTGACAACGGAAAGCCAGATTTTTTCGAGAACTCTGCCAATGATGTAAGAAAGCGCCACGAACAGAAACAGCGCCAGATACGGAATTCTCCAGCGAGAACCCTGCGGAATCGCCTGCCAGCCTCGAATGAAAACATAATAATTGACAGCCCCATAAATGGCAAGAACGATGCTGAAAAAGATGATGAAGTTGATGGTTTTCATATTATCCGTGTTGATGTCTTGATTAATATTCACTGGGTAATTTAATTTTTATGGAGAGAAAATAGCGAATTTAAATTTGAAAAGCAAGTTGTTTTGTGGCAGGGATGAACGTCAGGTTTTTTGGTTGTTGCATTTAATGGATTAAAAAAAAGG
>CBFDBN010000226.1:0-6534 GCA_965603055.1 uncultured bacterium
GTGTACCCCGTATCGACGCCGGGATGTACCAATTCTATCGGTTCAGTCCAATCGCCGTCTTTCGGCTTTTGTTGATACATCAAGCGGCGCGGTTCAAGTCCGCCTCGATAGGTGCAATGCAATCGATCATTCTTATCGACCACCAGACTCGGATAGGTGGCACTATCACCAAAATGTTGAACCGGCTCCCATTGGTTGATATCGAAAGGCTGGCTTGACCGAGTGTATTGAAATGGCCCGTGATGCGGACCAAATACAGCATGGATGTATCCATCGCTATCCATTGTTATTGCCGGACCGCTATGATTGTCCACGCCTTTGCCAATCAGTACGGTCTCGCTCCACTCATCTTTTTCGATATCATAAGTTTTCATTTGAATATCCGCTACACGATCCAGCCAGGCGACGAAAATTTTGTGCTCAGCGGTTATAATTTTATTGCTCATCATATAAGCCGTCGCACGGGTGGAGCCGTTCCTGGATAGAATTTCTGAAAATTGAACCTTTACCTTTGGAGTAGGTTTTTTTTGACAGAATAATGAACAAATGATTAAAACTGGCATGAATAGAATCGTTGATTTTTTCAATTTTCACCTCTTTTATTTTGATAATAAATTATAAAACGGCAGACAGCAGATGTGAGACGTGAAATGTGAAAAGTGAGAATATTATTTTTCATTTCATGTTTGCCATTTGCCGTCTCACATCTCACGTCTGCCGTTTCATGTCTCACAAATTAAATTCGCGGAATTCGAATAATTCGCGGTCAAAAATTAATACCGGCTCCACCACGTTTCTTCATCGGGAATTTCCCATTTCGATTGCTTTTTTAATTCCGTGAAAATCTGCTTAAAATCGGGTGATCTGTTCAGGGGCAATTTGATTGTTCTCTTCTCCCATGCAGAAATATACGCTGCATTTAAAATTTCAACTATGGCTCGACCCTCTGTTCCACCAACTTCCGGTTCTTTATCATTCAAGATACAGTCACAGAAATACCTTAGCTCATTCAAATACTGCCAGTTTTGAATCAGCTCTTCATGCGGATTCCATGACGTGTACAAAGTCAGATCATGTTTTTTTACTGATTTTTCATAAATTTGAATGATGGCTGGCTCCAGCGAATGGGTGCTGTGAAATTGCCATTCCATCAGCAACGTGCCTTTCGTCCCAAAAATCTCGTAGGATTCGACACCCCGGCGATGTGTGAGCATAGTGATGTGCAGACTACTCATCCCACCGTTTTTGTGTTTCATCACCACTAAATCCAGATCATCGTTCTCAAACCGATTAGTAGCGACCATCATTACATGTCCAGTAACCTCTGCCACATCGCCCATAAACCAGCGGCACACATCGACGGGATGGGAGCCGTCCTCCTGCAAATATCCTCCCCCGGAAGCCAGTCGATGTCGATAATTTGCCTGTGCTGAGGTCCGGGTTCGGGCATTATCCCAGATCGCACGAAGCTCAAAAATATCTCCCAGCCTGCCTTCGTCCAAAATTTGTTTGACGAGATGAAATGATTTGTTAAATCGCTTCATAAAAGCAATCTGTAATTTTACATTATTTTCCTTGCAAGCCGCGATCATTCGATCGGCTTCATCGATGCTCGTGGTCATCGGTTTTTCGCAATAGATGTGTTTCTTTGCCCCGGCAACTTTGATAACCTGTTCGGCGTGAAGATTGGTCGGTGTAATAATAATAACGGCATCTATTTCCTGATCTTCAAGCATTGGATCGAGTTCTGTGTAGACGTTTTTTGCCCCCGTCTGTTTTTGAAGTGTCCTTGCGTTTTCTTCGTTAACGTCCATACAGGCGATTAATTCGCCATTTTCAAGATATTGAAAGAAATCTCCATATAGCGCCCGGGCTCCAGCGCCACAGCCGATTATGCCGAGTTTGATTTTGTCCAATCTGGTTCTCCCATTTTAAGAATGTGACGGTCACAATTAAAATAACGTTAAATATCTTAAAATAATTTAACTATGTCAAGCGAAAAATGAAGATTTTAATTTTATTAATTGACTATAAAATTGACATTCGATCAATTATCTATTATATAAATACGTTCGGTATTTATTAATAATTATAAAATTCGGCAAGGCAAAATAATGAGTCAGGCAAGAATGATGACCAAAGAAGAATTCCTTGAAAAACACCTGTGGGACTTATTCAATCTTTTATGTGGGGAATATTGAAATTTAAATGGTCGTGAGTGGGAAAAGACTGAAAGCGTCAAAATCCACTCAAGCTACCAAAAATCTACTGGCTTCAATAAATGGTCACACTGATTGTCGTTATTATCGGAATCAGTGTCGCTTTTACGCTGAATCGCTGGTACGAGTATCAGAAACCTCATCACTATTCTCCTTTTCCTCAACTGTTTTAAAATCCCCTTTTTTCAATTTCGAGCGACAACCGGGACAAAATGACCAGTCCGGCTTCACCGGGTATTGACATTGCGAACAAAAGGTGGTCGAGACATCAAATCCGCAATAGGGACAGTAGGCTTTAGTGCCGTTTAATTCTTTATCGCACTGGGGACAGTTGAGAGATATTAGCGCCTGGGGGCGGGTGATTAAATAAATTATTAATCCGAATATCGCTGAAACCAGGGTTAAAAAAGCCCACAACCCAGGATTTTTGACATCTCGCTGCTGGGCATCGATATAAACCCAGGTCGGGAGTAGAAACCATAATACTAATCCTGAAAAAAATGCTAATGCCCCAAAGATCGGATTCAGGAGTGCATATAGGTCGTTTCTTTCCGCATAATAACTCCCGTAATAGATTTGCTTGTTTGGTGAATCATCTACTTTCAAATATAGCTCACCAAGATACTCACCGGCTTCACCGGTTGCTGGCGTAGAAAGCTGAAAATAATAAGATTTTAAATAGTACCTAAGGTTAGGCTTACTCTCTTTGTAATATCGCCAGTCATTATCGCTGTATTTTGGGCGATTACTTGCTTCAAATTCAGAAAAATCGATTTCATCGTGTCGACTAACCAACTTGGAAAGAAAATCGTTTCGATTTATAAAGTTACCGTCGTTTTTAATGATTTCATAATATTTATCGTAAGCAGTGTTTAACCTCAAAAAAACTGTTTTCGGAACACCAAAAATAAAAGCCCCATTATTGTTGATCAGCCATAAATACAGCTTAATATCAGTTTCTTTATGGAGAATCTCCGATTGGATCTCACTAATAATTCGAGGATCAACTGGCATAGATGTTATCTTTTTTGCTGTATTATTCAAAAATTCCTGGTGGTTTTCGATCAAATCACTAATATGATTATCCAACGCCCGTACCCGTTTTTTATTTTGTAAGCTTCGATAAGGGATTTGCATAATTAAAATCAGGATAGCGATAAAAAAGATAGGCATGGCAATCAATGCAATTTTGCGGATTAATTTGTTTTTGCTCATTTTGTTCTCCGAATTTGTATTTGTAATTAGAAAGAAAAAGCTCTTTTAGAATTACTCGTTTTCTCAAGAATTAAAATGGGCGCTAATGATAGCGTGATAAAACTGCAAATACAGAAAAATAGAATGAGAATCATTCCGAAACTGCCAATCGCTTGAATAATCCAATATTGCGACAACGATTGCCAGATTGGTAATAAACTAATTTTACTCTGAACTAAATAAAGAACCGATATGATAATGATTAGAGAAAAAGCGATTTTTAAAACCGGCTTTAATAAAAATAGTTGTGGCTGATGGAGAGGTTTTCGTTTTTCGACTGCGAATTCAGCGACAATATTTTCGTATGTATGCGATGCTGGTAATTCATCTGGCAATTGCGCTAATTTGATCCCAATTTTATCCAATGTTTGAAAGTATTCCTGGCAATCATTACACGAGTCGATATGAGATGATACTTTTTTCAACTCTCTTGCTGTTGCTTCTTGATAATAAACTGTTATAAGCGTGTTTTTGTTCGGATGGTTCATGATTGCCTTATATTCCTTTTGAATTCCATTATTCCATTATTTCCAGCGGTTCCAACAACTCTTTCAATTGAGCAATTGCCCGATGAAATCTTGCTTTCAAAGTGCCCTCTGGTGTATTGGTAATTTCTGCGATTTCCCTGAATTTCAATTGTTGATAATGTTTTAAGATAATGATCTCTCTCAAAATGGGATTAAGCTTGCCAAGCAATTCCAGTATTGTATTTCTTAATTCTAAATTCTCAAATTTCACATCAGGCTGCTCTTTATCAGAATGTAAAGCATCACTAAAATCCTCACCAATTTCAGTAATATCAAAATATTGATAAGCATATTGTTTTTTCGACATTTCATTCCGGGTGATGTTCAAAGCGATTTTATAAATCCATCCCCTGAAATTTCCTTTTTTAAGATTGAAAGTATGAGCAGCGAACCAAACACGAGTAAATGTTTCCTGTAATAAATCCTGGGCAAGCTCTCGACTGCTGGTATATTTTAAAATGAAATTGAAAATTTGAATTTCATATCGACTGTATAATATCTTGAATGCCCGGGTGTTTTTGTTGACGACCAGTTTCATTAGTTTTTTATCGGGATAATCTTCCATTAAGGGACTCGGTGGTTCTTCATAATTATATACAGGATGAGTTGGAAAAAGGTTGTATAAAAAAATACAGCCCTTCATCACATAAAATGAAGGGCTGATCCGAGGAGATTGTATGGATCAAAACTTTCCAGGAGAGAGGAAAGTGAACCATAAGGAAAAGTATGTCCTCTGATGATGATTGATTTTTTATATTATGCTGCTACTTTGGTCGTCTTTTGCCGATCTGCCAGTTGTTCGATTCGGTTTTCAAGGGTTTCCTGAATTTCAATCATTTCCATTGACATCAGCACACGACCGATAGAACTTCGAATTTCCTCATATAGTTTGTCGATATGGTCTAGAGACCTTTCCAATGCGTTTAAATCATTCGATTGCAGCCATTGTTTTTTCCAGTCGGCTAAATTTTTAATCTGTCTTTTCATAAATCTACCTCCTAATGCCGGGTAACTTTGTACCCTATTTATATCTTGTGGATAACTGCGATTACTTTTCCCAATATTCTAAAATAGAGATCGTTTTTATTAATAATAATTGGCTGATAATCTGGATTTTCTGGCTGAAGCCTGATATGATCTTTCTCCTGGAAAAATCGCTTTACCGTAGCTTCTTCATCAAGTAGAGCAACGATTATGTCGTTATTTTTCGGAAAATTCTTCTTTCTGACAAAGATCAGATCGTTATTGTTAATATAGGCATCTCTCATGCTATTACCAGCAATTCGCAAAATAAAATCTGCATTTATTCCTGGTAAATTCGGATTGAAGGTCATATATCCTTCGACGTTTTGTTCCGCAAATAACGGAGTTCCGGCTGCCACCGTACCCAGTATTGGAATTCTTTTTTCTTTTTCAGGCGATGAGAAAGGACGTTCAACAACCTCAATACATCGAGCGCCTCCCCTTAAATTGCGGTTGATGTAACCTCTGTTCTCTAAAACGCTGAGTATACGCTGAACATTATTCACCGAGGAGTATCCCATCAGGCTCATAATTTCCCGGATGGTTGGTGGGAATCCTTGTTCCTCAACGAAATCAGTAATAACTTGAAAAACCTTTTCTTGTGTTTCTGTAATTGCCTTTCTCATAAAATTCCTATAAAGGGGTATTAATGTACCCTAAATATAAGGAAAAAAATTGTATTTGTCAAGCATTTTTACCAACAATTAAGAATTAAGTAGAAAAAATAATAAATCCAAAACTACCACGCTTTAAACATAGGTTCCTTACCTGAAGAAGTTAGAATCTTTCTCGGTAGATTTTTACAATAGATTAATTCGCCAAAGGAGAATCAAACCGGTAATTTGCACAACTTAATCCAATTCCGCTAATTATTAATTGGCTTAATTTGAATAATTAGCGTAATTCGCGGTCAAAAAGTTTTTGCCCATTCTCATTAGCGAATCAATCTGTCATAGAAATCTGGCGATGGAAGATTGTGCAAGAAGATTAGTATCTAAAAAGTTAAATTCTTGCCCAAAGAGCAACAATTTTTTAGGTCTCAGAATTGAAATCTCTCAGAATCAAAAAAACAAAAATTCATTTCTGTGGGATTTCATTTCTGAGGGCAAATTCTTTTTCTTTTTGGTTCTGGCTTGTCCAGGTTAGGATTTAGGAAGATTGTTTCAATACCAGGCTATAGGGCGATAATTTACAATCAAACTTCCCTTGACATTTTATTTATTTTTAAATATATTCTTTTATTGATTTATCATTTGGAATTTAAGGAGAATTATGCAACCAATATATTTAGACCACAACGCAACCACCCCGATTGATCCAAAAGTCGCCGAAGCCATGATGCCGTATTTGAAGGAACATTTTGGCAATCCCTCAAGCTCACACTGGTTTGGTATACAGACGAAAAAGGCAGTGGAGAATGCTCGAAGGCAGGTGGCATCTTTGCTTGGCTGTCAATCCGATGAAATTATTTTCACCAGCGGCGGTACTGAATCCAATAACTTTGCGATTCG
>CBFDBN010000227.1:0-6462 GCA_965603055.1 uncultured bacterium
AATTCGCTTTCATCTGGCGCAACCAGCTTTTTCAACTCTTTTTCGCAATTGATTAAAAAAAGAGGGATTAATAAAATGAAAAAAATTGAAGTTCTCGAAACCACCACAAATCTTCGCCCGACAATTTTTAATATGTTCAAACTGTCTAAATTATGTTTAAACCATCTCATGGTAATACCCCTGGTTAAATAGTTATGAAACAAATTAGAATAAAAACCAACAGATTATGTTAATCATTGATTAAAATTGAAAAGAAAGATTTAATCCAACAGTATCATTTTGAAAATTGACCGATATACCGGGTAAAGACCGGTTAAAAATTTCATTATCAAAAGAAGGAAAAAATAGAATTGAATCTAAAAAATTATATATCCATAATCCTCCTGATATATACAACCAGGTTTGTCTTTTGTCAAAAGCATTACTCGCCTCTTTATGTCTCGCAACAACGACATCCCAATAATCGTCGCGCAGGGCAGAAAATTTTTTGTTTTCCTCATAATCACTCAACGCATTCTTATATTTATCATAAGCATTATTATAATCATTATGAGCAACTAATGTAAAAAGTCCAGCACCGGCCTGAACTAAACTGAGGAAAATTCCAGAATGTTTTCTGTCTGAATAAATCTGTCCCCAACCGGGAAAAACCATCGACCGCATGGCTGCTTTGAAGCGTGTTTTTGGAGAAAGCCTGAGCCTCAAAGTTCCGCTTTCAGTACCTTTAAAATAATATTGTACCTTACTTTTTTCATACCCTTGTTTAACTGCAGTGATTTTATAGTTTCCCATCAAGTTGGGCTTAACCGTGAAAGGTGTCACGCCAACAAAACTATTTTCACCCTTAAAATAGAGCATTACTCCTGGCGGGTCAGATTTAATCGTAACAACCCGTTTATCTTGTGCTTGTATTCCTGTTACAAAAACAATAACTTGAAAAAACAACAACCATGAAACAAGCCGTTTAACTGTTTTCAGTCGCATTATCTTATCACCTTTTTATTCTTTTAATTAATGATTGAACAATGGTTAAAAATAGTATTTTGAAATATGACTTCAAGTTTTGATTTTCGCAATAAGTCAAATCATAATCCAATCTCAGTTTTACTTTCTCCAGGGAATAGTCAGAATCCGTTTTAATTTGCGCTAAACCGATTAAGCCAGGCCTGACACTGAACCTTTTCGCATAAGCTGGAATTTGATTTGCTAATTGATTCACTAAATATGGACGTTCCGGCTTGGGACCGATAAAGCTCATATCTCCTTTTAGAATATTGATCAGTTGGGGTAATTCATCAACATAACTATACCGCAGGATTCTTCCAATCGTGGTTACGCGCGGATCATTAACCGATGCCAGGATTGGACCGCATTTTTTTTCTGCGCCATCCTTCATTGTCCGAAATTTGTATATAGTAAAAGATTCACCATAAGATATCGTTTTTCTACGATCTTCAATTGTTTCATCATTTAAATTTCCGGATGTAACACCTCGATTAAACTTACCCCGACGATTTCGCCCCACTCGTAATTGAGTATAAAAAACCGGTCCTTTCGAATCTAATTTAATTAAAATTGGTAAAATTAAAAATAACGCTGAACTTAATATCAAACCAATGATCGCTCCTAAAATATCGAAAAATCGAATGATATAATTATCAAATATTTTATAGGAAGCGGTAGCTGTCATATTTTTAAAGATCTTTGCTGGAAAAAATATATTGAATAGCTTCGAAGTTGGTATATATCCAATCATAATTTACAAATGTGATAATTTACTTACCTGTCAGGATAGTTACTTATATGCAAAACAACCAGAAATATATTTTTACATAGATCCCTATATTTCTGTATGTTGAATAACTTTGAGTTATAAGTTACAATTATTATTTGAGTAACACGTCACCCGATTTTGATATTTGAGTTTCAACTATCATGCCATTGCAAATATAATTTGAATTTAACTTATAATTCTATCAATTATATAAAATTAGATTGGCTATAATTACATAATTTATTAATAGATTATCAATTTCTATGTTTCTAATCGATTCAATTGTAAATATTTGATACAAATTTTTTCAATATATCTATTTTTATCATTTATTAATAGAAGCTAAAATTAAATTTTACCAAATTGCCTTCTATTTAAAAATCCAGAAAGAAGTTTAGTGTAAAGAATTCTTACAATCTGTCATTCAATGTGTATGAAATTGTTATCACTATTCGTTCGTTATATAAATGGAATATAACAAATCCTGGAGAAAATTCAGGAGGTAATGTGAAGTCTGAAAATAAACTTGCTGTTTTCGAGTCACCGGGGATATTGATCGATGTATTGAGGTTGTTACATAATCCTGGATAAAAGAATAAATTTAATTTAATCAGTATAACAACTACCTAAAAACCATGAAAAATATTTTAAGTGTTAAAATGTAATATTTTTGAGTTACAAAACAACGCCTTAACAAGTATATCATCATTCGCCTGGATATGCTACTCCTGATCAAGTATGGAATCATCAATTTCGCCGGATGATGTTTTAAAATCCACCCCATGTATTTTGCCATTGATTCTGATGCCCAATATAATTGATTTCTGAATCAGCTCTAATTTTTCATTGATGATATTCAGCAATTTGGCAAGCTCAGATAGCCTCTCAACGATATAATTTTCCATTTTTTTATCCCTGCTTAAAATAATTGTTGACAAATAGTAATAAATTTGCTATTTTATATACTCAAAACAGAACGATTTTCGGATTTCAATTTTTGCAAAGGTTCGGAACCCTGGTAAAGATTAATCGATTCGAACCCGGAAACCAATTCGTTCAGTGTAGACGTGAAATCTAACACTAACTGTTTTGAGACTTTCACAATATAATAATTAATTATTAAAAAGTCAAGTTATTTTTTACTCATTAACAATTTTTTACTACAAATGAGACATGAAATTGGAAAGAGACTTCGATTAATTCGGGAAAGAATAGGGATCACTCAAGCTGGCCTGGGAGAAAAACTGGGGATTCAATCGCAGCATGTCAGTAAATACGAGCGTGGGGAAACAGTTCCGACCTGGGAAAATTTAATTAAGCTGACTGAATCCTATGATGTGAACATCAATTGGCTGCTTACTGGAAAAGGTAACATGTTTCTCTCTCCAGTTACTTATTCACTGGAGGGAGAGGAAGATATTTCCCTTGTAAAAGATCTCGAGCCTGACAGTCAAATCGAAGAAATTATTATAGAGTTAAAAAAAGATTTTGAGCTAAAAAACTTAATTTATGATTATATCCGACATTATAGAAAGCTCCGCTTAACCACTGCCCGGCTCCAGGGTAAAATTGACAATATGAGACAGAAGCTATAATTAGTGTCTGTCTGAAAAAGGCTGTTATCCGTAACGCAAGCATCCTGCTTGCTATCAAAATATTGAAGTTAAACTGGTTTATCTCACAAACTGGAAGCTTATGTTACGTTTCCGGACAAACACTAATTAGTGTCCGTCTGAAAAGGACGGCTTTTGTAACGTAAGCATCCTGCTTGCCACCAAAATATTGAAGTTAAGCTGGTTTTTATCACAAGCTGGAAGCTTATGTTACGTTTTCGGACAGACACTAATTAGTAATAAATAATATTCACCCGCTTTTTAAACTGGTCAAATTTAATCCGATCCCTCTTGTAATCATCTATATTTTTTTTCTGTACCTTTAAAATGCTCTTGGAATATTTTTCCTTGACCGGGATTCCTTTGAAATTGATGGCGATTTCTACCCATTCTTCCGGCTGCAATGCTCTCAAATTGTGTCCATAATTTGAAATCAACTGGATCATCTTCTGTTCGATCTTCTCAATATCTTTTTTAGTTTGCCCTGGTTCATCTGAAAAATTTTCAACCGTTATTGAACGCTGCTTGCCTTTTTTTAACGCATCAGTGTATATTGTCAGCGCTCGCTTATATGCCTGCGCTCCAAAATTAAATGAAACGTCAGTAAAGAAAATCACTCCATAGCCTTTAAAATAGATACCCTTGACATCGCCAGCAATACCATGACTTTTTTTCCGATCGGAATGTTGCAGCGAAGTTTGTATCACATTTGATATAATTGAGATGTCTTCATCAACCGATTTTACTTCATCAAAAATAATCCGGTTGGCAAACTCTTCCCTGGCTAATTTGCCCTTTCGATAATTCGTTATTTCTTTAATTGGCACTGATACAATCAGTTGCTGGGTTGAATAATCAAAAACGTCTTTAAATGATGGGAGGAAACCATTAAAATCTATTATAACTGTAACTTTTTCATCGGGATTTAAATCAGATAGTGCCGACGTCCATTCACCCAAAAATCTAACCATTGATTGTTTCAGCTTTTCAATTTCATTATCTAATTCTCCAGTCCCTTCATCTTGCGCCTCATCCACAAAAATATAATTATTTTTTCCACTCCGTAAACGTCTGTCCAGATCGATTGAAATTACTCTTTGATTAAACAAAGAATAACTGACATTAAATATAACGCCATAATTCATTAAATAATAGCCTTTTGTATTAGAGCCGAAAAAGTGGAATTGAGCTTTATTGGGCATGATTAATTTATCCAGCACCGTTTCCATAATCTCTATGTTGTTCAGCAAATCCTGCCCCGGCAAATTCTGCTGAGCCTGGATTCGACCTTTAAAAAGATATAACACACCAATGGTTAAAATAAGTATTATTTTCAGTATCATTCTTTTTCTCATCTCTCTTCTCCAATTTGCAAGTATATTCTCGTTAAGGATTATTTTGTAATATTAACAAGCATTACCTTCATCCCATTTTTGATGGCGTATTAAAACGAAATCGTAGAACGTAAGGCACGGCGCGTATAGCGTAATTCACTCCACACACCCTACGCTCCACTCCCCACGCTCTACGATTTCAGACATTATTTCCTTTGCGCATTAATATATCGAATAATTTCATTCAATGAATTATCAGTTCTTCTCAATTGACGAACCGTATTCTCCTCAACACTATTCAAACCGACACCAACTAAATTCAAATCTTCTATTCGTTTCGTTTCAAAATCCTGGCGAAGCTGCAGGATGGCGGATGCCATTTCTTTTCGCTGTTTTGTTTCGCTCTGTTCCAAAAGAGTACTCACCAGGTAATAATTTTCTTTCTGCAGTTGTTCAATAAATTCTTTGGTGAGGTAACTATCAGTATTCTGCTGGGGCGATGGTTTTGAAAACAGCCCCATACTCATGTTAAATTCCCCCTGGCGATAAGAAATTTCGGTATTGGCAATTGCCAATAACAGGAACACAGCAACTGCAGCATAAGCTAAACCATAAGCTAACTTTTTCTGTTTTGGAAGAAAACGCTTGACTCCATCTTTCAACCGACTCAGCCAGGAAGCATTTTCGGTGACCATCACAACATTGAAATCCGGATCAACTTCTTCCCATTGTTGTAAAATGTGAGAGGTCTGTTTTAACGATTCCAATTCACGCTGGCAAGACTCACATTCAGCAAGGTGTGCTACAAAAAGGCTCCGATCCTTATCTGAAATTTCATCGTAAATAAAATCCATGAACAAAGGTTTGAGATCATTACATTTCATAATTTACTACCTCCTCGGTAATCTGCCATTGTTCAAATATTTTTCGCAAGCCATTCAAGCCATAATACATGCGAGATTTTACCGTATTCAACGGCTGGTTCAACGCTTCGGCAATCTCTCTAAATTTCAGCCCCTGGTATTCTTTCATAAGAATCACCACTCTTTGTTCCTCTGGTAGTTGTTGCAAAGCTTTTTGAATAATACTGCTAACCTGTTTCTGGTTTAATTTTGCATCAGGCAGTGAGCTTTCCATCTCTTTGAGTTGGTCCGGCAATCGATACCCTTCATTTTCATTATTTTCCTGAATCAGGTCAAGCGATATAAAATCACGATGACTCATCTTTTTGACTTCATCTTTACAAAGATTTGAGGCGATTTGATAGATCCATGACGAAAATTTAGCCGGGTCTCGTAATTTAGTCAAATTTTTGTAGACTCGAATAAAAACCTTTTGTGTCACATCCCTGGCTAATTCTTTATTTCCCAGGTACCGCAAAATAAAATTATAAAGCGGCTTTTCCCAGCGCCAGACCAGTGTATTAAATCGAGAGTGATCTCCATTAAGAATGTGATTAATGAGTTGCGTGTCCGTCATGAATCCTCGCCAGAGTTAACATTCGTTGCGTTCTAATGGTTAGACTATTTTAGGGGGGGAAAAGTTTTAAATTTGGTGAAATAATTGGTGTTGTTTGAGCTTAAAATCAAAAAATCCATCATCAGGAGAAGAACTTCAGTAGAGTTAGGATTCAAACTTTACTACTCATTTAAGTCGTGTCCATTATCTTGAACACAAATCCATCTCTCACCCAAAATAGACCTGCTGCTTTAAGATCAACAATAACATGAAAATTAAAAAA
>CBFDBN010000228.1:0-6447 GCA_965603055.1 uncultured bacterium
TTTAAATACGGAATAAAAACCGTAATCAATCCCAGGTAAATTATCAATCCAATCACATCATTCGATGTCGTAATAAAGGGTCCTGTTGCAATGGCGGGATCGACTTTCACCTTTTTTAAAACAACAGGAATAAACGCACCAATGAACGAAGCGTTTAAAATGACGAAAACCAACACTGACGACAGCAACAGTCCAAATTTTGGCTGTTTCAACCATAAACTCACTACAACAAAAAGTAATATTCCGCAGATAAGACCATTCAAAATCGAAACGCCGATCTCCCTGAACAATCGTTTTCGAATATCAAACAGCCCGATTTCGCCTGTTGCCATTCCTCGTACCATGATGGTGGAAGATTGAATTCCAGCATTGCCGCCCATTGCCATAATAATGGGAATAAAAAATGCAGTAGCAATGATCTCGCTTATAGACGCTTCAAAACGATGAAGGATATAAGCACAAACAAGCTGACCCACAAATCCAACCAGTAACCAGGGCAATCGAACACGGGAAATTCTCAAAATGGAAGTCTCTCGAAACTCTTCTTCTTCGGTAATACCTGCCATTCGCTGAATATCTTCTGATGCCTCTTCTTCCATAACGTCAGCTACGTCATCGAAAGTAATCCGACCCAACAACCGACCGATTTTATCAACAACCGGGATGGCGACCAGGTCATACCGTCGGGCGATATTTGCCACCTCTTCCTGATCCATATTGGTCGTGACAGATACCACATCCCGATCCATGATTTCTGAAATTTTGGTTGTTCCTTTTGCTAAAATTAAATCTTTTAATGGCGCCACTCCAACTAGCTTCTCACGCTCATCAACGATATAAAGATAAAAGATATCTTCAACCTCTTCGGCTTTTGATCTGATTTGTTCGATAGCCCGATCTATGGTATCACTAATTTTAACGGCAACGAACTCCTTTGCCATGATACCGCCAGCCGTGTCTTCCTCGTGACGAAGGAGTTCTTTGACCTCGTCAGAATCTTCTTTGTCGATACTTTCCAGAACTTTCTGCGCTACATCATCAGGCAAATCTGACACCAGGTCAGTAGCATCGTCGGAATCCATCTCGTCAACGATTTCGGAGATTCGATCTTCGTGCAGGTCTTCGAGGATATCATCACGGGAGACATCATCCATCTCGCTGATGACATCCGAAGCAGTCTCGGCATCCAGTAAGTCGAAAATATAGTTGCGATGCTCATCATCCAGGTAATGTAAAATTTCTGCCAGATCAGCCGGGTGGAGATCCACAATCATATTGCGGATCATTGACCAATCTTTGGCATCGGCTAAATAGGTAATATTTTCGACAATTTCTTTTAGATCGATATCTTCCATAAGTTACTCTTTATTTGTAGGACAAATTGTAATTTGTCTTACAATCTGTTTCGTTAATTCAATGAAATCGGACACCGATAATTGTTCGGGACGCTGTGTCAAGTCAAAATGAATTTTATTTATATCGAAGACCAGATCAGGAATTGCAAGCAGCGAATTCCGCAACATTTTTCGCCGCTGGTTGAAACAGCCTTTCACAACCTGGCGCAATACTTTTTCTTCGCCTTCGGAAAACATTGCTGGTTTGTTAAATTCAAACCGAATCACAGCAGAGATCACTTCTGGCTTTGGGAAAAAAACATGCTTTGAAACATCAAATAAAATTTTCGGTTCAGCATAGAACTGGCTGAAGACCGACAAAATTCCATAATCTTTATTGAAAGGCTTCGCGACAATTCGCTGCGCCACTTCCTTTTGAACCATTAGAGTGGCGCTCTCAAACAGAAGTCTATTTTCAAACAATTTGAAAAGAACCGGGCTGGTGATGTGATATGGCAAATTCGCCACAGCTTTCCAGCGTTGATCTCCTGTTAAAATTTCCTCAAAGGAGATTTTCAAAATATCATCGGAATATAACAAAAAATTGGTCGCCGCACCAAACTGTTTTTGTAATTGTTGAACCAGGTTTTTATCGATTTCGACACCAATGACCCTTGCCTCATTTTGAACCAGGTATTTCGTCAGAACGCCGGTACCTGATCCGATCTCTAAAACACAATCATCGGATTTCAAGTCCAGGCTGGAGATGATCTTTCTGGCAATATTTTCATCTGTTAAAAAGTTTTGCCCTAAACTTTTTTTGGGATGAACTGGCTTATGATTCATTTAACTATTTTGATTAACAGGTCGGTTTGTCAAGTTAAATTCCAAATAATAAATCCCAAGTTTCAAATTTCAAACAGATTGGAGTGCAATCCCTTTATGGATTGCATATTGCGATGCATAAAGGCATCGCACTCCAGTCTATTGGAATTTGGAATTTTCATACAACTTTTATTCCAAACAGTTTTTCAACATTTTTATTAGTTTGATGAGCCACCTCACTCAAATCGAGATGTCTGGCTTCAGCTATTTTTCTGGCAATATACGGAACATGTGCTGGTTCACATCGCTTACCCCTGAATGGTTCAGGCGCCATGAAAGGACAATCGGTTTCCAATAGCAGTCGATCCAGTGGAACATAATTGGCAGCGATGTTTAATGCTTTGGCATTTTTAAATGTCACCACTCCGGTAAAAGAAACGAAATAGCCAGCATCCAGCACCGCTTTCGCCTCGCTTTCTAACCCAGAGAAGCAATGGAATACGCCTCTCAATTTGTCCCGATATTGCTCTGTAAAAATCGGCAAAACATCCTGCCAGGCATTCCTGGTGTGAACCACAACGGGTAGATCATGTTCCACTGCTAATTCTAATTGTCGATGTAAAATATCTTTTTGCACGTCGTGCGGCGAATAATCCCGATAATAGTCCAATCCAATTTCACCGATGGCAACGACTTTCGGATGTTTGAGCAATCCCACAAACTCGCTCCATTGATACGGTTTCATTTCATCCGCATCATGCGGATGAATGCCCGCCGTCGCATAAATAAAGTCATACTTCTCAGCCAACTCAATTGATTTTTTGATCGTATCAATGTTGATTCCAATATTGATGATCGATGCGATATTCGCCAGTTGCGCATTTTTGATCACCGCATCTCGATCGTGATTGAAATTTTCAAAATCGAGATGGGCATGAGAATCGACAAAAGATATCTTAGCTGATTTTTGTTCCATCTGGCATCTCGGTTTTGGGAACGATGAGGGTCAACTGGTTATCATCAACCACTGCGGCTAACAACATGCCATTGGATTCAATCCCCCTGATTTTGGCTGGCTCCAGGTTTGCCACAACAACGACCTGTTTTCCCACTATTTCTTCTGGTTTGTAATTTAGCGCAATCCCGGCAATTATAGTTCGCTGCTCGGCGCCCAGGTTAATTTTCATTTTCAGCAGCTTGTCCGCTTTTTCAACCTTTTCAGCTTCGATTACTGTTGCAACTCGAAGGTCTACTTTTTTAAATTGTTCAAACGAAATTTTTTCACTCATCAATTCTTCCTTTGGTTGTAGTTCTGTCTTATTAGTAACTGATTTTAATTTTTGTATTTCAGTTTCAATGATTTCGTCCTCAATCTTTTTGAATAAAATTTTCGCCTTATTTAATTGATGCCCGACTGGCACGTTTGTCTTCCCGGCTTCATCCCACTGTTGATTTTCAAAAGGAGTCGAGAAATTCAACATTTTCCACAGTTTCCTGGCGGAAAATGGCAGTACTGGTTCCATTAAGAGAGCCATTCCTTTTATAACCTGTACACAGACATAAAAAGTCGTAGCGCATTTTTGTGGATTTTTTTTGACAGTGATCCACGGCTGCTGGTCATTGAAATATTTGTTGGCAAACCGAGCCACATCCATAAATGCAGAAACGGCTTTTCGCACTTCAAAATTTTCAAATAATTTTCCGATTTCACCAGGAGCTTTTTCCAATCGAGCTAACATTTCCTTGTCCAATTCATCGAATTCTCCAGGCTGCGGAACAGTGTTATCGAAATTCTTTTTCAAAAAAGTTAATGTTCGATTTACAAAATTTCCCAGAATATCTGCCAATTCACTATTATTCCGCAGTTGAAAATCCCGCCAGGAAAAATCAGCATCCTTTGTCTCGGGAGCATTAGCAGCCAGGCAATATCGCAATGGATCCGGCGGGTATTTTTCCAGGTATTTATCCAGCCAGACAGCATAGTTACGGCTGGTCGAAAATTTTCCGCCTTCAAGATTTAAATATTCATTGGCAGGAATATTATCCGGCAAAACATATTCCCCGTGTCCCATTAAAATTAGGGGCCAAATAATCGCATGGAACACAATATTGTCTTTGCCAATGAAATGAATCAATCGAGTCGAATCATCCTGCCAGTATTCCTTCCATTTCTCAGGTTGCCCGATATTTTGCGCCCATTCGACCGTCGAAGAAATATACCCGATTGGCGCATCAAACCAGACATAGAGCACTTTGTGGTCATAACCTTTCAGCGGCACCGGAATTCCCCAGCGAAGATCACGGGTAACAGCCCGATCTTCCAGCCCGGTTTTGAACCAGCCTTCACAAAAGTTTTTAACGTTCTCTTTCCAATGCGTTTTAGTATCCAACCAGGCTTTTATCTTGGGCTGCAAATCTTTCAAATTAATAAACCAATGACTGGTCTCTTTGATAACTGGCTTTTTCCCACAAGTCACGCAAATCGGATCAATCAATTGAATCTGGTCGATAGACCTGCCGCAGGTATCGCATTGATCGCCCCTGGCTCCTTCGGCATGGCAGATGGGACAGGTTCCTTCCACATAGCGATCAGCTAAAAATCGGTCACAATGTTCACAATAAAGTTGCGTAGCAGTTTTTTCACTCAAATAACCTTTTGAGTGTAACTTTAGAAATAATTCCTGTGAAATTTTATGATGAATTGGCAAAGTGGTGCGTGAATAATTATCAAAACTCATCCCAATTTTTTCAAAGGATTCTTTATTCAAATAATGATATTTATCGACAATTGCCTGTGGTGATACTTTTTGTTTCTCAGCCATAAGCGTGATTGGTACGCCATGTTCATCGGATCCACAAATATAGATCACATCCCTCTTCTTTAGTCGTTGGTATCTTACATAAATATCCGCCGGTAAATAAGCCCCTGCCAGGTGACCCAGGTGAAGCGGTCCATTGGCATACGGCAAGGCGCTGGTTACCAATATTTTTTCTCTTTTTTCCAAGACAAACACCTCTTCTTTCTTATGAAATTCACCACCCAAAAATTTTTAAATCACAGATAATAATTCAGGACTATTAAGTTAGGAGTAGGAATTGCACCGTTCGGATACTATTTCCCTGAATACACCACATTCAAAGTATCCTCCGCAATTACCAATTCTTCATTGGTCGGGATCACCCATACTTTAACACGAGCATCTTTTTTACTGATCAATTTTTCTACCGATTTGGTTTGCGCATTTTCATAATGATCAAGCACGATGCCGAGAAAGTCCAATCCTTCACAGGATTTGGTTCTCACGGTGACGGAATTTTCCCCGATTCCTGCGGTAAAAACGAGTACATCCAATCTACCCAAGGCTGCAGCATAGGCCCCAATGTATTTCTTAATTCGATAACAAAAGATTTCTAATGCAGTTTGGCTCATTTCTTCCTTACTCGACGCCCCTTTGAGGATTTTTTCCATATCGTTGGAATTCCCAGATAGTCCCTTCAATCCGCTTTTCGTATTCAACATATCATCCATTTGATCCATGGATATATTTTCTTGTTTCATTAAATAAAGCACTGCTGAGCAATCGATATCTCCCGATCGAGTTCCCATTAACAGCCCTTCCAGCGGTGTAAATCCCATCGATGTATCCATACACTTTCCACCATTAATTGCTGCAAGGCTAGATCCATTTCCCAGGTGGCAGGTGATGATTTTCAAATCTTTGATTGGTTTGCCTTCCAGTTTCGCTGCTCGATTTGCCACATAATAATGCGATGTGCCATGAAATCCATACCGTCTAATTTTATATTTCTCATAATATTTGAAAGGAAGTCCGTATAAGTACGATGTTTTCGGCATGGTCTGGTGAAATGCTGTATCAAACACTGCCACTTCAGGAATGCCCGGCAACAGTTTTCGGCACGCTTGAATGCCTTTGATCTGGGGCGGATTGTGCAGTGGCGCCAATGGACTGCATTCATCGATTTTTTTTAAAACATCTTCGGTAATTAAAGTTGGCTGGGAAAAATATTCTCCACCATGAACGACACGATGGCCGATGGCGAAAATTTCTGAAATATCTTTGATGCTGCCAGTGGCTTTGCTCAATAATCCATCTAAAATTTGTTTTATCGCCTGTTCGTGGTCTTTAATCGTCTTATTAAATTTAACCTGTCCACCCTTATTCTTCTGCTGCCAGATTTCTGAATTTTGTTCTCCGATTCGAGAAATATTGCCTCGAACCAACCATTGCAGTGTACTACCATTTACCACCTGGTACTTTATCGATGA
>CBFDBN010000229.1:0-6445 GCA_965603055.1 uncultured bacterium
AAGCGCTGCCATGTCAGGTTATCGATCTATAATAACCTGGGACAGTTGATTTATACTCTATTTGATGACGAGCTTTCGACCGGGATTTACAGCAAAACCTGGCATGCAATTGATATGGCAGGCAAGCTGGTTTCAAGTGGAATTTATTTATATAAATTAGAAACAAAGGATTTTACAGAGGTCAGGAAGATGTTGTACATTCAGTAACTTGATGTAAATCAGGTTATCCCAAAAAAATTTAAAAAAGGCAAAAAGGCATAAGTTCGTTGTAGCCAATGCCTTTTAATTTTCCTGGGGAATAATTTTTTTATCTTTTAGAATCGAAATAAATTCGTCATATCCCAGAGGACATTTAACCAATTCATTGAATTGAGATTGATTCAAATAGAGTTGCTTGCGAATACGTTCAACAACAGGTTTGGGAATGTCTCCTTCACCATGTGATATCCGGCTCTTTAAGTATTCTATCCCTTTATATTCAAAATAGGCAATTTTATGGTGTGTTTTCTCTACCCGCATTTTCAATTTAGAAAAGACCGAACGCATTTCTCGTTTCTTTAATTGCATTGTTCAACCTCAATATCTAGAATCATCCGAGATAAAAATTCCCAGTCACGTTTTAATAGAGGCCCCACGTTGTTACGATTCGCTTTTATATGCTCATAATATTCGATGATACTTCCGCAGAGGTCACGCAGAGCTTCGTCTTCACTTTCCCCGTACCCAAACAAATTCAAGTCATAAGATGAAGCAATATAAATTTCATCTTCATATGTGATATTTACCGGAAACGGAGATTTAAAAATATATCTTCCATGTCCTAAGTTTAAAATAGTAATATTTTTTTCAATTGGGATATCTTTGGGTCTCTCTGATGAAACCTTAACTAAAGTATTGGGTTTCATTATCAAACACTCCTAATCATTTGAATAAGTATCAGGCTTACCTGGATTATAAATTCTTAATGTTTCAGGATAGTCTGCAAAAATTAGATCGAGTTTAGCCTTTAACTGTTCATGAGTTAGAAATTTCCCCGACTCCATTTCACTTTCTGTATTTTCGATAGATTTGAAAAGAATTGCTTCCTCGCTAATTTCAATACCCATTGATCTTATCATAATTATTTCATAGTTAAAGTGTTTTATGCTAATATAAAAAAAATGAGCAATTCAAGTAAAATCCTTTAATCGAAATTATTAAAAGAAAGGCTATTTTTTCACATATTCAACATAATTCCGACAAAACTCCACTGCTTCTACCGGGTATCTCCCAATAGCGGTTTCATCAGAAAGAACGATGCCCGAAAAACCATTCTCGAGCAAATACCCCAGGTGAGCAATCTCTGATCGAGAGGGATAATTACTCCGCACCATATTTTCCAATACCTGTCCTGCAATTAAAGACGGTTTTTTAATGAAAATCATGTGATCGATAAATTTTTTTTCATACTCAAAAAGGCTGTAGATTGAACCGTTTACGCCCAGGTCGCCACGGCACAGCCAGGTGATATCGGCTAAATTTGCAATATCTCTCAATTGCAAAAAGGCTTTTTGCCGCTCAATTTTGGCAACAAGTGGTCTGCCATTTAGATTTTTTTGGAACAATTGTAATTCTTTGGCACTTTGAAGATAAGAAACAGCATAGCCGATAAACTTCCACTGTTGAGTTTGTTCAATAAATACCTGGTCGCGAGCAGAAATTTGATCTAACTCTGTCACACTATTCTGTAACAGGAATCCTTTAAATGAGCTTAATTCTCCAAAGTTCATCACCCGCGCTTGAAAATTTCCATCATTGATATTCTCTACCTTTAACTGAACTCTTCCGTCATCAAGTAAAAGCTCGTCTCCCGGCTTTACCTTTTGAAATACGGATGTATGGGGCAATGGAATTTCATGTGAGACCTGGCTGTAACAATTTTTAAAAGTCAAAATTTCATCCCGCTGCAGGATCACGATATTAGCCAGTTTACCAATTCTCATTTTCGATCCCTGGAGATCGAGCCAGACTGGCATGGCATCGCCACACCGGTGGAAAGCCTGCTCGAGCTCAATTAACCAACGGGAAAGCTGGTTTAAAGTGAGATGGGAACAATTGAGCCGAAATCCAGTCGCCCCTGCATGGATAAGGGCACTTACCTTGCTTCTGGTTGCTGGGCCAAGAGTAGCTACGATTTGATATTGTCCTTGTTTAGCACTCACCTTTTTTCAATTGCACCTTATAAATTTCTCGGATTCGTAAAAACGTCTGATTATATTGTCCTTCTTTAAAATCAGGAAAACTCCAGGGATATGGATAATATTCACCCTTTTCATAGCGGAGCGTTAAATCCGCATAAATTCCGTAATCCAAATAGATTTTTTGTCCGTTATACTTTGCCGAAGCCAGAACAATTTTATCATAATCCATATAGCCTGGATCCAGGTTAACTTTTCGATTCCCGTCTACGGTAAGTTGATCTTCGATTTCATTACATTCGATCTTTAGTCTGGCAATTTCATTGGGATTGATTAAAGTTTCAAATGCCCAGAACCGTCGATAGATTGGCCAACCCATTTCTGGTCGATAATATTCTGAAATCTCAAAATTAAATTGATCGCCCTGGTAATCGATTTCACCATACTTTTCGACGAGTAATAAGCGAGAATCATTCAATAATTGTTCATCTGAATAAAGCACGCCACAAAATAATTTCACTGGAATCGGTTCTGATGGTTCCATGTTAAAATATGTAAAAAAAAGATGTTAAAGTCAAGGGAAATTTGTTGTAATACATACAATCCTGTCTGCCCGTAAAACAAACTTCCAGTTTGTTCGATTCCAGGGATCACAAACTGGAAGTATGTGTTACATTTCCGGGGAGGAGCTTGATACTTTTATGTTTTGTGGCGGATTTGGAGCAAAAGCATCTCCCGATTGGTGGTACTCAAAAGCACCGATATCTGGCGCAGCTCCCGAATAGCTCAGACTCACCGATTCTTCCTGTTGATAAGAGATTGATTGATCTATTTTTATTACGTTATTTTTATAGTCGATATTTACAATTTGGGCAGCCGGACGGGAACCGACTTTAATCAAATCACCTTCAACAACTCCCCAGCCATCACAGAAATAGCCAGCGTCTTCCACCTGAATTTCTGTTCCGCTTCCCGAAGCTGTTATTTTTGTTAAAAACACTCCAGCATCGATGCAAGGAGAATATTGTTGGAAGTGAAAGTCAAAATTTTGTTCATCGACGAATAGGGGAGAGGCATCAATGTTTGAGGATTGAAAAATACCAGGATACAGTTGTTTAGCCTGATTGAGTGTCAGTTTCGCTCTATTATATTCAAAGAAATAAATTACGGTCTCATCGGATTTTTCCCGGTATATCAAGTTGCCATCAAAAAAATCAGCAGGAATAGTTTTTATGGCACGAGTATAAGCAACTTGATATCCACTATTTTCACCCATTCCATTTTTATAAATAATATTGTTCTTGAAAATGTTGGGACCGAATTGGACCTCGGCATTTAAATCAGCCAATTGAATTCCGTGCCATTGTGTATTTTTATGATTAAAATTGTAAATAACATTGTGATAAATATAGTTGTTTCGAACAAAAGGAAGTTCATCGGTGGACTGTAGCACCAATGCCGCTGCTCCGTTTTCAATTTCCTGATCTAAATCATGATACATGATATTGTTACGAATAATTGTGTCTTCAGATCGAATTTGCATGGCTGAAGCGCCATCATAATCAGTACCGGGATTATAAATTCGATTTCCTTCGATCAACGTCCACCGGGCAAAAGCCCCGGTTGCGATAGCGTTATCCCCGATATCGTGGATATAATTATTTCGGATGATGTTAAATTGGGTCTTGTCTCCGGCACAACAGATCCCACCGTGCATTGCGCCAAAACATTCGTTACCTTCAACCAGGTTGTATTGCGCCCCAAATTTCTCTCCAATTTCATCTTTTCCGATATGAATACAATCGCCTTCAATTCCATCGCTATCGATATAATTATTAAGAATTTTATTGAATGAACAACCATCACCAATTTCTATCCCACACCAGCCGGTTTGCTTTTTCATAACACATTCCCTGATGATGCAATGATCAAATCCATCAGGATAGGAACGGATGAAATAGTTACAATTTTCAAAATGGAGTTTCTGGATAATAATATAACTTCTACCGCTCAAATATGCACCGCTCGGTCGAGAATGAATGACTGCGATTTCATTGCCATAACCGGAATAAATAATCGGTGCTTTTTCAGTACCATCATTTATTGGAGATATTGTTTCCCGGTAAGAACCCTGGCGAAGTAAAAGGGTATCCCCGGGTCGAAGCGTTTCGTTAGCTTTACTTATGGTTTTCCAGGGAGATTGGAGTGTCCCGGCATTTTTGTCATCACCGTTGGTTGAAATAAAATATTCTTCTGCAATTACAAAATTGAAATTCAAGATTGTCAGGAGGATAAAACTATTCCAGCAAATATTTTTCAAGTTCAAAACCATCAAATAAAATTTATGATTCTGTTGATTAAGTACAATTTACCCTTGCGAAGATTTAGGGGGATACAATATATTGTACATAATTTTATTTCTACCTCAAAATATTGACACCTATAAAAAATATAACCTTCGCAAGGGTACTTTTTCATCAATGTCATTAATGATTCTGTCGATTTAGTACAAATTTTATTCCATTTCCAACAGATTTTGATAGGCTAACCGATAGTTTTTTAGATTTTTTTTCAGGCTAAACCAACGTTTAAATAACCGCTGTCCCTTTGCACCATGCCGCGATGCTAATTCAGGATTTTCGATATAAATTTGAAGCGACTCCGCTAATTTTTTTATATCTCTTGACGGAAAAGTAAAGCTGCATTTATTAGGGATTAATATTTCCTGAACATAATCTAATTCTGAAACTATCGAAGGTTTACCAAGAAAATAACCTTCAATTAAAACATTGGGAAGACCTTCCTGAATTGACGGAATCACTAAAAAATGACAATAGGACATAATATGATGCGCATCGGCTCGATAGCCCAAAAATTTTACAACTTCCGTTAAATTCGCTGCCTGTGTGGATGTTTCTAATTTCTTGCGTAACTGACCTTCTCCTAAAATTAAAACGAGTATGTTATTTTGAACTGATTTGGGTAGAACAGCAATTGCCTGTAATAAGTACTCATGCCCTTTTGCTTTTACCAGGCTTCCAATACAACCGATGATTGTCTTAGGAGAAGCATCCAGCATCTGAAAAACCGGATCATTTTGCTGGCTTAAATGGATAGGGCTGTTCATATTTAATTCGACACCGTCATAGATGACTTCAATTTTTTCAGGTGGTACATGAAATTTTTCAATTAGGTTTTTTCGAATCGCTTCGCTGTTTGCAATTATCTTGTCTCCCAATAAACGACACTTCGTTTTCGTAGTGAAAACAGATCTCGCTGTATGAAGTATTTTATATCGCAATGGGAGAATGATGCGTAATAGTTGCACTAATAAAGTTGCATAACGGTGATTGGAATGAATAATATCCGGTTTTTCCCTGCTTAAAATTTTAGCTAAGATAAGTAATGTTATTGGTAAATATTTTAAAGATTTGATAGGGATCTTATAAATTTTTACTTTAAGTGCTTCAATTTTTTCAAGCAACAAGCCTTTGTTACATAAGAAAACTGTTTCTCCAAATTCATTCTTAAAATGATCGATTAAATCAAAAAGATTTTGTTGCGCGCCTCCCCAACCACGTCCCGATTTATGAATATAAATGATTTTTTTATTACTTAATGGACTTGATCGTTTCTTTTTCATATTTTGTTATTACTCGGTTTGGTTTATAATTATTAAGCGATTTCAGCATCACACTCAGTCCATATAGCATCCAGGCTTGCATACTTAAAAAGGGACCTTTGATGGTATATAATGGAACTTTCTGGTAATAAAAATAACCGTTGTGGGTTTTAAAATGTTTAACGCACCAATTTAGCAAATTTAATGCCGGTTTTATTGGATATCCTCTTAAATTGTTGATTTCATTAAATAATACCAGTCCCATCGCAATATCACGTAAATCAATTTTTGTCAAAAGTGAATCCGCATTGGTTGGCAGACCAAATCGCTTTTTATGAATTGGTTTCATATCGGATTCAAAAAAAGCTTGTTCATAGTATGTCAATCCCTTTAGTAACTGTTTTTCATACGAGTCATCCCCGGTATATTGCTGATACTTTGCCAGTGCTTCCAGAATAAAAGCCGTATGAAAACTATCGATATATCTTGATCCGGGATGATAGAGCCAGGAACCATCCTCTTGCTGGTAATTTACAATATAATTTAAATTATTTTTGATAATCGTTAATAATTCTTGATTTTTAGAAATAGAATAAAAACGAGCCAGTGTTCCACATATCACAGCCGGGGAATTCGGAATAAATTG
>CBFDBN010000230.1:0-6429 GCA_965603055.1 uncultured bacterium
CTATACCATTTTATTTTTCAAATGTTGTGTTATTCTCTATTTTTAGACTACAAACCAATTCAATAACATGAAAGTTGAAGTAAAAAATATCGAACGAATTCTGGATGATTTCTTCAAAGTTGATCGTGCAGTACTCCAGTTTGAGATGTTTGACGGGACAATGAGTCCAGAAATTATTAGATTAAACTTCGATCGTGGGGACTCTGTTGGTGCGATTATTTATAATGTAACCAGCCAGAAATTAGTTTTTGTTAAGCAATTTCGTTATCCAATATTTACAAAAGAAAAGAATAATGCCTGGTCATTGGAGATTGTTGCCGGGGTGATTGATGAGGGGGAGTCTGCTGAAGATACCATGATTAAGGAGATAAAAGAGGAGACCGGTTATCAAGCGACACAATTGAAGCCGTTGTTCAGTTTTTATCCAACGCCGGGGGGGAGCAACGAAAAGGTATTTTTATTTTTTGCCAGGGTAAATCAGCAGGATCGAATTTATAAAGGCGGCGGACTGGCAGAGGAAGGAGAGAATATTCAACTCCTGGAAATTCCAACAAAAACTGTGTTTGACATGCTGAAATCAGGTGAAATTTCAGATGCTAAAACAATTATCGCCTTACAATGGCTGAAAACCCGGCAGAGACTGCTTAAATAGTTTTGATGCCCCAACTGGAATATCTCAAATTTCATTGATTCCAGGTTGGGGCGAAATTTATCTAATCCAACATCTTATTTCTCTAATTCAGGATGTATCTTCCGTAAACATCATCCCAGGAGTGAAATTTGATCAATCACATCCGACAAGCCCGGGGAATAAAGGGAACGATCACGGTTCCCGGCGACAAATCCATTTCGCATCGCGGGTTATTACTGGGTGCAATCGCTGAAGGGACGACTACTATTCACAACCTATCTTCCTCTGTTGATGTTTGGAGTACCTGGCGCTGTCTGAAACAACTGGGTGTAGAAATTATAGAAAAAGATGATTCTCTGGAAGTCATCGGAAAAGGGTTTTATGGATTAAAACCGCCATCTAAACGATTAGATTGCGGTAATTCAGGCACCACGATGCGCTTAATGACAGGAATACTGGCAGCCCAACCATTTACGACCACGCTGGTTGGCGATGATTCCCTTAACCAACGCCCGATGAAACGAATTATCGAACCGCTGACTCAAATGGGAGCAAAAATTGAAAGTCAACCAGGTGGATTAGCGCCATTGACAATTTATGGCAGCAAACTCAATGCAACCTATTACAAGAGCCCGGTTGCCAGCGCCCAGGTAAAATCCGCAATTTTATTAGCAGGGTTACATGCCCGGGGCACCACAACCGTTAATGAACCGCATCTTTCACGAGATCACACGGAAAGGATGTTGGCTGATTTTGGAGTGATTGTCAACCGAGCTGGACTGTCAGTTTCGCTTGATGGGGGGAAGGTATTACACGGTAGCGAAGTCAGGGTGCCGGGTGATTTTTCATCATCAGCATTCTTTATCGGCGCTGCATTAATTGTTCCCAACTCCGAATTGACAATTAAAAATGCTGGTTTAAATCCCACCAGAACAGGAATGTTAGCTATACTCAAGCATACGGGGGCAAAGATTGAAATTGAGCCATATCAGCAAAAATCTTCTGAACCAGTTGGCGATATAAACGTTTTCACTTCCCGGCTAAATGGAATAGAAATTCCGCCCGATCTTGTGCCGAAATTGATTGATGAAGTTCCGATTCTGGCGGTTATCGCCACACAGGCGAAAGGGACGACTAAACTAACTGGAGCGAAAGAACTACGGGTAAAAGAATCCGATCGGCTTAATGCTATCGTTAACAATCTTTCGTTAATGGGGGTGCAAATCGAAGAACTGGAAGATGGATTTATCATTGAAGGTCAGCAAAAACTTAAAGGGGCAGTTGTGGACAGTTACGGAGACCACCGGATAGCCATGGCTTTTGCAGTTGCCGGATTGATCGCCGAAGGAGAGACACAAATTAAAAACAGTGAATGCGTGGAAATTTCCATGCCCAATTTTTTTGAAACATTGCAGGAAATTGCTGTTGAATGATTCTGGTTTAAAATTTTACGTTATTGGCGATCCCATCGATCATTCTCTTTCGCCAGTGATGCATAATTTTTTTCTTGATAAATTCAAGATTATTGGGGAGTATTGTGCCAGGCAGGTGAAATTGAATGATCTCGATGATACAATAAATTCTTTTATCGACGAAGGAGTTACCGGAATTAATGTTACGACGCCTCACAAAAAAAATGTTTTAAAATTCATTGATAAATTTACGCCTGAAGCAGAAGCCATCGGCGTTGTAAATACAATTAAATTTGAAAATGATAAAAAAATCGGGCACAACACCGATGCAATTGGCTTTCAAGCCAGTTTGCGAATTTTAAATTATTCTGTTAAACATAAAAATGCAATAATTTTCGGAGCTGGCGGAGCGACACGAGCAGTTGTTGTTGCCTTAATCCGTGAGGAATGTCGGAGAATAATTATAACTAATCGAAATTTTGAAAAGGCAAGAAAATTAGTGGAAGATTTTTCACAGCCCTTTTCTAAAATCGAAATAATGGCAATTCCATTAAATAGCGAAGAAATTTATGGAATGATAGCATCATCCCAATTATTAGTGAACACGACAACGGTTGGGATGGGGAATTTGATTAATGACTCGATATTGCCAGACGAAAATTATTTACACAACGATCTGCTGGTATACGATCTGATCTATCGCCCCTACAAAACCAGGCTAATTCAACAGGCAGAATTAGCTAATGCTCCCTGGATAAATGGTCTGGATATGCTCATTCTCCAGGGCTTTGAATCATTAAAATTTTGGATCGGGAAGGATTTTATACTTGATAGTTCTAGTTATGCTGTGATAAAAGATAAGTTACGGAGGGAAGTATGTCAGGAATAATATGGCGGACCGCCGGGGAATCTCATGGCAAGGGTTTAATTGGCATAATTGAAGGGATACCTTCGGGACTATCCATTTCTGAGCAAGCTGTTCAGCAGGAATTAACGAGACGACAGAAAGGGTATGGTCGGGGTAAAAGGATAAAGCAAATTGAAAAAGATCAGGCTGAATTCATTTCTGGCATTCGTTTTGGTCAAACGATTGGGACGCCAATTTCAATTTATATTGAGAATAAAGATTGGGTAAACTGGACCGGGGAGATGACGCTGTTTGGTTCCCCACCGACTGACTTAGAAAAAGTAACGGTTCCTCGTCCCGGTCACGCTGATCTTGCTGGAAGCTTGAAATACCATCACCTGGATATCAGGAATGTGATCGAGCGAGCCAGTGCCAGAGAAACAGCAGCGAGAGTCGCTCTCGGCACTATCGCTAAACAGTTATTAGCCTATTTTCAGATTCGCATCTTTAGCGAGGTTATTCAAACTGGTAAAGTTAACCATGCTAATGCTATTTATAAGCGATTGGGTGATATTTCTGATAAAGATTTTGAAAAGTATCTCCAGCAAATTGAGAAATCATCAGTCCACTGTGGAGATGTAACAGTCGGACAACAGATGATTGAAGCAATTGACACAGCGAAGGAGCGGGGCGATAGCCTGGGCGGAAGATTAGCCGTGGTCGCGCTTCAAGTCCCGGTCGGGCTGGGTACTTATTCACAATGGGATCAACGCCTGGACGGATTATTAGCGCAGGCTGTTATGACTATTCCTGCTATAAAAACTGTGGAGATTGGCGATGGGCAGGAGTTAGCCGACAAATACGGCTCGGCAGTGCATGATGAAATCTCCTGGGATCAAAAGATGACAAAGTACATCAGGACAACTAACCATGCCGGGGGAATAGAGGGCGGCGTCTCTAACGGCGAGCCGATCATCGTCACAGCGACCATGAAACCAATTCCCACGCTCATGAAACCCTTGCAATCAGTGAATATCACTCAAAAGACGCCGGACAAACGCTACAAAAAACGGGGCGATATCTGTTCTTTACCATCTGCCGCAATAATCGCAGAAGCAATGGTTGCCCTGGTTTTAGCAGATCAGTTGTGTAAAAAATTTGGCGGCGATTCGATTGGCGAAATGAAAGACAATATGGAAAACGTGCTCTATGATCGGCAATTGGATATTTTGCAGACGTTTAGTCTTGGGGATTGGCGGTTGGGATTGACGGATTGAGCTAATCGAAATTGGAATATGACTGGTTTTAAAATTATCTATCCCCACAGATTGAAGAAACCCGCAGATATTTTTCGATATTTTATCTGTGGGATTTTTCAATCTGTGGGAACATTTAATTTAATACACAAATAATCTAAAAACCATCATTCTCAAGAGAATGCAAATATATCTCATCGGCTTCATGGGAGCTGGAAAAACAACTGTTGGGAAGTTATTGGCTGAAAAATTTAACATGCCTTTTGCTGACCTGGATGATGTAATCGAGAAAAAAAACGACCTCACTATTCCCATGATTTTTGAAAAACATGGGGAGAAATATTTCCGTCGATTAGAAACAGACACGCTCCAGGGAATTGCCAAATATCCAGGAAATATTATTGCAACTGGGGGGGGCATCATTTTAAGCGCCAAAAATCGAAAAACTATGAAAGATACCGGCACGACGATTTATCTGAAATGGCAAACCAATATTCTTTACCAGCGCATAAAAAATAGTACACATCGTCCACTTTTAAAAAAGAGTAAAAATGAATCTCAGCTTGTTCAACTTATGGATAAAATGTTAGAAAAGCGAGAACCATTTTATGAACAAGCTAATATCATAATTGAAGGGAACGAGGGAACAACCCCGGGTGAAATCGTAGCTTTGATAATTCAGAAACTACCGTCAATAAATAATGACTAAGTTTTGCTTTAGAACGATAAGCAGTGAATAATGATACAGGTTAGAGTTAAAATATAAAATGTAGGGCGTAGGGCGCAAAACATATACTGTTACGCACCACGCCCTACAATTGTCAATATTTTCATCATAGCGAAATTTTAACTCAAAATTATACATATTGTTGGTGTAAAATACTTAACATTGATTAGAGGTGCATGAGAATTTTAAATGTAAAGTTAGGAAGCCGAGTCTATCCAATATTTATTGAAGTTGATAGTTTTGCAAGTGCTGCAAAGGGAATTTTACGGCATTGTGATGCTAAGACCTTCGTCATCATCACTGATGAAAATGTAGCTTCTCATTATTCGGATAGACTGAAAAACTCGTTGGTTCAAACCGGTGTAAAATCCCATTTATATAAAATTCATCCTGGTGAGGAGTCGAAATCCATCACAACAGCCGAACAAATTTACACCTGGATGTTAGCCAATCGGTTTCATCGCGATGATGTGATCATTGCTCTTGGCGGCGGTGTCGTTGGTGATTTAGCAGGATTTATCGCGGCAACTTATCTCAGGGGTATTCGTTGGGTGCAAATTCCCACCACACTAATGGCTCAAGTCGACAGCAGTGTCGGTGGAAAAGTGGGAGTGAATCATCCGTTGGCGAAGAATAGTATCGGCGCTTTTTACCAGCCACAGTTAGTCTGGGTCGATCCACTGACGTTAAAAACATTGCCACGGCGGGAAATTTATAATGGTCTGGCTGAGGTGATAAAATACGGTTTAATTTTAGATAGTGAGCTATTTGAATTCCTTGAGGCTAACTTTAGTAAAATTATTACTCTCAATAATTGGGATCTTTTAGTTCACATAATCAGAACCTGTTGTCGTCTTAAGTCTGCGGTCGTAGAAAAAGATGAGCGAGAATCTGACTATCGCCGAATTTTAAATTTTGGCCACACAATTGGGCATGCCCTGGAAAATATTACCGAATACCGCTATTTTAGACATGGTGAGGCAGTTGCCTGGGGCATGCTGGCGGCTGCGGTGATGTCTCAACAAAAATTGTCTTTACCCGATGAACCGTTACATCGAATAAAAAATTTGATAAATTTCATCGAAAAACCGGCCTTACCCCGGGGTATTTCCACAGATCAAATTATCCAGGCAATTCAATCGGATAAAAAAATGACCACTGAGGGATTAAAATTTGTGTTATTAGAAAATATTGGTAATTGTCGGGGGGAATTGGTGGATAGAGATTTGATTGAATTGGGAGTAAATTATCTTTTGTCAGTCAATTAATAAAATCAGAAGTAAATCTTCAACTTAAGACCGGCTATATTATCACCATTTTTTCCTGGTATGCCTCCCGCGCAAAGTCGAAACGGAAAGATAAAAAACGAGGACCAAATGGTAGTGGTTGCCATTTACTGTTAGAGTAGAGCTATTTTCCTGGCTGGTAGATGGAATATTATGATCAATAACCTAACAAAAATTTTTTTTATTAAATATATAGCCCCTATCGTCTCTTTCGCTCCTGACTTTGACAGAATTTTGGCATTTTTTTCTTTTCTAGCCTGCTAACTGCAT
>CBFDBN010000231.1:0-6402 GCA_965603055.1 uncultured bacterium
CTATTTCCCCAACACCCTTCGCACCGCCCGCAATCCCTTCCGTCGAAACTCACTATAATTTTTATCCTTGGGATTAAAACTGTTAATTTGCACCGAACTTTCCGAATGAATAAACTCATCATCACCGATGTAAATTCCCACGTGATAAATATGATCGACATCTCTTCCAAAAAACACCAGATCACCCGACTCTAAATTTTTCAGTGAATCATCGATAGGGACTTCAACACCGGATTTGACCTGCATATTGGCGTCTCGTGGTAACTGGAAGCCATTCAATTTGAAAACCGTTTGCGTGAAACCAGAACAGTCAAAGCCCTTTGTCGAGCGTCCTCCCCAGAGATATGGCAAACCAATAAACCGATAGGCTGTATTCAAAAGTTTATCGACTGATTCAAATTTTGAATCATTCGTAAATTTATCTTCTGTTGTTACCAGAATGGATTGAATAAATCCAACCCGACCGTCTGGCAGTTCTACCTGGTACCATCCTTTTTTCAATCCCCTGTTAATTAATTTGTTACCTTTTACCACATCACTCACCGACCGAATACTTTTCTGGGAGGGCTTCTCCCATATTTGACCATAATTAGCACTCACCACCAATTTATCCTGGGCGCGCCATTGTTTGATAAAATCATGATCACCGATTTTTATTGAGCTTTTGGTTATCCAGCCAATATATTCATCATCAAGCTGACAATAAATCCAGTAACTTTTCATTTTCAATAACTTTACTTCAGTTCCCAAAATTGCCTGATTTACGATCTCATAAATTTCATCAGGATTTCGCCTGAGTTGGGCAACGCTGATTCTCACAACCCCATAAATATTATCACCCAAAGCCGGGTCAGGCAGAACTAAAATGCTATCCACGACCTCGTAATTGGTTTCAACCATGATACGGTTAATCAATTCTGATTTGCCTTCAGCCGAAAGCGTCTCTCCAGAAAGGATTATTTTATCATCCATCAATTTAGCATTTACTTCGAAACGAGAGATTCGCTTATCAGGACAATATTTATATTGAACTTGTTGAATAATGTCCTTTATCGAGTCAGGAATAGAAACCTGCTCCTGGGCGAATCCCAAAGAATAAAAAATAACAAATACAAAAACAGTTAGTGCAAAGATCTGTATCTTTTGTTTTTTCATGTATCGTTTTTTTCTCCTCGCTAATTCATTATCCCCTAATTTTCTTCAATCCTTGTTAACCAATCGCCCAAAACTACCTTTTTTGAATGGCAACAAATCTTGCAATAGACCGATCATAAGTCCGTTCAATATGGTCAGGGAAAAAACAAGCCGGTAATTCTCCTAATCGACGATGATAGACAATACATTCACAGCAATAGCCTTTTCGACTACAGGGTTCATAACTACAATTACAGCGATCCAAATTCTGCTGGTGGTTTTTGCAATCCATATTATTCTCCGTATAGTTTAAAGGTTTTAAAAGCAATATAATTTTTGACCAAATTAAATAAAGTGAGACGGCAGACGTGAAACGTGAGAAGTGAACCGTGAATGATGAAAAGTGGATAGCTTATGGTGATAAACAGGATTTCTATTGTCTCACGTCTGCCGTTTCACATTTCACTTTTCACAAAATTTTCCCGTCTCACATCTGCCATCTCGCGTCTCACAATTATTAATTCACCATCATCATCTTTCGAGTCTGTATAAAATCTTCACTTTTCATCATCAGCAGGTAAGTCCCGGCTGAAACTTTCAAGCCCTGGTCATTTGTTCCATCCCAATTAATTTGATGCATTCCTGAATTTAGTTTAGCATTAACCAACGACTTTATTCGCTGTCCCATTACATTATAAATCTCGATTGAAATGAATGCTGATTTTGGAATCGAAAATTTTATATAAGTCGAAGGATTAAATGGATTGGGATAATTTTGAAATAACTGCCAGTCACCAGAATTTTCTGAAGCATCATGGTGATCAGCCACCTCAACAGCAGAGTTAAGTCCAAAATAATTAACAATCCGTTCCATAGCTTCATTTCTACTAGATTCAGGATATATCGTCTCATAAGGGAAACCAAAATAAACCAATCTCCCAACTTTTGAGCTTGAGCCAAAAGTGCCCTCGTATTGAATCGCAGCGTGGTAAGAAGTACCGTCATAATTTAAGCAGACCTGGCTGCCACCGAACGGTTCGATGCAATCGGGATAATCCACATCGTATGTCCCATGAGTACCATTATCAAATCTTAAGTTGGATAGCCCTTCAAATATAGAACCGGTGACGCCGCTGAACTGGTAAACATTGGCATCATCGGCGACATAACTGGCTTTCAAGTAGTTACGAAAGAAGCTCAGACCATTGTTATAATAATCGAGATCCCAGCCGATTTCCGCGCCAGACACAAACAGCTTGCCCCCATTTTCCAAATAGCTCTGCACTAAAGCTTGTTCCTGTCCATCAAAAGTATGATCTGCCCTGGATTCTTCGCCCAAAATCCAGATTACCATTGAATAATTTTTAAGATCAACCTGGTTCTGGATGATTGCTTCATTACAACAAGAATCAAAGCTTAATTTCAACTGGTCTAATGCTTTCGCATACTGAATGATATAATTTTTTGTATTGGCATCGGTGGACATCCGGTCAAATCCGTTTACAATCAAAATCGGTGAAGATTGAACTGCAGCTCTCGTTCCTAAAACTTCGCTCATAATGCCCAGCTCACCCGGGTCATTCTTGCCCACGATTCGAAAATAGTAGGTCTGTCCTTCTGACAGGTTTGTAAATGTTTGTGATAAATCCGTAGTCTCCCCCATGTCTGAAAAGGCGATTCCATCGGTACTGAAATAGACGTGATAGCGGGTAGCGCGATTGACGACATTCCAGCTAACCCTGATCTGGCGATTCCCCAGGTTTTCTACCCGAAATTGCGGGGCAGCAATCATCAAATCGTTAAGCCGTCTCGGGGTATAGCTTCCCCAATTAACAGCGCGATGAACGCATTTAGTAGCGCTGCCTGAAGCTTCATAAACAATCGGTCGTCCATCGGCTGCTCGTTTATCAAACAATCGAACGTGGTTGGCTGGAATGTTTAAAATATCACCCATTATCATTTCATTCCGGGCGATTTCGGTTGAATAATTGGGCAAAGTGCGGGTGCTTTGCCTTGAAATCTCCCAGCAGCGAGAAACAAACGCTGAACAGTCAAGTCCCGTTGCCCACCAGGGTGTTCCACCTGCAGCAGTGTAATGTGATAAATGAGATCCTGCACCATCGCCTTTGGCTATTCGATCCAAATATTTAGAAACATTGTCATTCCCGCCATAAGAATATGCTTCGCCAGTATACCACCCAACCGAAAAATCACACGGTCGATTGCCATACTGCATATATTCAGGATGGTTAATGTTTGCTTCATTACAATACCATTGAACTTCAATATATTCTTTCGCATTTGTGATTACTTTTTCCCGGGTGATTTGAGCTGTTGATATCTCAATACAAAAAAACAAAATAAACAAATTTAATATCATATTCTTTTTCATAATCCAATTCCTACTTGTTATCCTCCCAGCGAATCACTGAAAATCCTTCCGATTTAATTTCCAAAAAATAAATATTTCCGTCCTGATCGATCGTTATCGGCTTAAAAGGAGCAACGATATTTTCATTGGCAATCTGGATGGTCGATAATACATTTCCGTCTCTATCCAGTTTATCGACTTCAAAATAGGATTTTCCATCAGGAGCGAAAAGCTCCTTTCGCAAATAAATATTCCCATACTTATCCGTATTTAGAAAAACGAGTGAGCCCAATTCATCTTGAGTGTTAAGCGTAATAGTTTGTTTTTTACCCGATTGTTGGTTTTCGATTAATAGATAGCCCTGGTGAGGATCAACCCACTGAGTCTGAAATATCAGGTCTGGAATTTGAGCGCTGAAGCCCGGGATTACAGATTCAAGTTGTTTCGTTGGAGATTTCTCAACCATATTGTATTGCACCTGCTCGATAGTCTGGACAAAAATTTTATCGCCAGAAATCCTCAAACCATCTATGAATTCAATCTTGCGGTTGATATTCACTTTTTCGATTAATTTCCCTTCCCGATTGTACTGCTCAATGTAGTAATCGTAAGGTGCCAATAAAATAAAGCGATCATTCATAAACTGAATATCAAAAGCCTGGCTGGTAATATTGAACTTCCCTAGCCATTTGCCCTCAGATGAGTACCGTTGTATTCTCCTATTGACTAAATCAAGAATGGCTAAATCTCCATCATTGTCAACAGCTAATGATTGAGGACAATTGCCTTCGGCTTCCATTATCAATCCAAATTCGCCATCAGCCTGTCCCCAATTGGCTGAAATGATTTTTTGGGGATCATATTCACCAGCGTAAATGCCGGTCACCAAAATCGATATGATAATAAAAATGATCGAACTTATTCTCATCGCTTTTTCCTCGATTGATAAATTAAAATTTTGAATAAAGTAACACATTTTAATGTAAAATTCAAGGTATTTTTGAATCTGTTTTTTGTAAAAAAAAATTTATCTTGACAAGTTATAGATTTGTTTTTATATTGAAGCTGTGTTTTAAGAAAAATTAAACTAACTTTAACTTCGCAAAATTTTTTCTCTGTCATGAGTCCGGTAAAGGAGTGAAAATAATGACTACCTTAACAATTAAAATACCATCGTGGATTAAAAAGGAAGATGCGCAAGAAGAATTTTTTAGAAATTTAATGGGAAAAGCATTACTAAAAATGGAACTGTATCGAAGCAAAATGAAACCGTTTGAAATCCGCTATCAGCTTTCCTTTCCTGAATTTCGGAAACGGATTGAATCCACCTCAAAAGAGAATTTTTCAGAGTGGGATGATTTTATTGAATGGGAAGCTAATTATTCCGCATTTGTTAAATGGGAAGAACGTTATGGGGAGTTGAAACAATGGTTCACGAAATAACTGAAGCGGTGTCACGATGTGATTTTGTTGACTTCTATGATATCATTGAATACATTGAGGAAGAAACCGTAGAGTTTATTCGATTAAAAGCCGAACTTTCGGATGGAACAATTCTGCATATTAGAGAATCTTTTTCTTTGGGCAAGGGTAAATATTCATATCACTGGCAACAAAGAGATGGAAAACTTATCATGAGGTGGGATAATGCACCGCACCATCTGGACATATCAACATTTCCACATCATCTTCATGATGGAAATAATATTGTTCCATCAGAACGAGTTTTCATTGATGTTGTTTTAATTGAGATATCCAAACGCATTTTTAAACAGTAAAAATAACTCGCTAGCTACTTACAAGTTTAATATTAAGGGTTTTATTAACTTCAATAATTATAACGAAAGCAGGATGCTTAAGATACAGATTTTTTATATTCCTGGATGCACACTTCGTATCGTATTAATAGCAAGCACTTGAAAAAGGAGCTTTTAATAAAAATGAAAGCTATGATCTTAAACAAGATTATCAATCTAAATAAAAACAAGAATCCACTTGAATTAGTTGTACTGCCACAACCCATCCCTAAGGAGAAAGAAATCTTAATCAAAGTCTCCGCCTGCGGTGTCTGCCATACTGAGCTTGACGAGATTGAAGGCAGAACACCTCCGCCCTTCTTTCCGATGGTTCCGGGTCATCAAGTCGTTGGAAAAATCGTCGAGACAGGCAGAAATGCCTTAAAACATAAAATCGGGGAGCGGGTTGGCGTCGCCTGGATTTTTTCAGCATGTGGGAAGTGTAAATTTTGTCAATCGGGCGATGAAAATCTCTGTCCAGACTTCAAAGCAACAGGGAGAGACGCTTTTGGCGGTTATGCCGAATACATGACGGTTCCAGAAGATTTTGCTTTTCTGATTCCAGATGTGTTTTCCGATTCGGAAGCTGCGCCATTGCTTTGTGCTGGAGCTATTGGTTATCGTTCATTACGCTTAACGAAAATGAAAAATGGATACAATCTTGGTTTGACTGGTTTTGGCGCCTCGGCTCATCTTGTTTTGATGATAGCAAAACATAAATTCCCCAATTCTAAAATTTTCGTTTTCGTCAGAAGTGAAAAGGAGCGGGAATTTGCCATGGAGCTTGGCGCAATATGGGCTGGAGATACTGATGATAACGCGCCTGAGAAACTCAATTGTATCATCGACACCACACCTGCCTGGAAGCCGATTGTTGAAGCCATGAAAAATTTAAAGCCTGGCGGAAGATTGGTAATCAATGCAATTCGTAAAGAGGAAATTGATAAAAATTATTTATTAAAATTAGATTATCCCCGACACTTATGGCTGGAAAAAGAGATTAAAAGTGTTGCCAATGTCGCCCGAAGGGATGTTAGTGAATTCTTAAAATTAGCAGCCGAAATTCCCATTAAGCCTGAAATTCAAGAATATTCGCTGGAA
>CBFDBN010000232.1:0-6399 GCA_965603055.1 uncultured bacterium
CTGCTTGATAGCCTGGAAAAATGTATTGGGGCAGAATATGCTTATGAAGTACCCGCAAAATTGAAAGATGGTTGGGAATGTGCTGATCTAAAAGATGTCGGGATAAATAAAGAGAAAATATTTGAAGTTATCGATCAAATCACCAAAGGTAAGTATAAGGATATTCATAGTCTTTTAATTGTAAAAGATGGAAACCTGGTGCTGGAAGAATACTTTGCTGCCGAAGGAAAGATCGTTGGTCCTTTTGTAAATCAACTGTTTAGAGATCGGGTCCAAATGTTGGCATCGGTCACAAAAAGCGTTAATTCCGCACTGATTGGAATCGCTCAAGAGCAGGGCTTTATCAAGGAGCTTGATACCCCTGCATTTGGATTGTTTCCTGAATATTCTGAGCTAATAACGGGCGGAAAAGAACGAATTCAGTTAAAACATTTGCTCACCATGTCAGCAGGCTTTCATTGGAATGAATTGGTCATCCCGTATTCCAATCCCCAGAACGACGCCATGGCTATGCACCAGGGTAAAGATTTGATCAGGTATTGTCTGGAGAAATCAATGGTTCAAAAACCAGGTGAAAAATTTGTCTATCATAGCGGTTTATCTGTAATTTTAGGTGAGATTCTTAAAAGGTCGGTTGGTGTCCCAGGTGAGAGATTTGCAGAAGAACATCTTTTCAAACCTCTGGGAATTTCAGCGTATGAGTGGTCTAAAACTCCCGATAGTTTGCTAAAAACAGGGGGCGGATTAGCGTTACGCCCCAGGGATATGGCAAAATTTGGGCAGTTATATTTAAACAATGGAAAATGGAATGGAAAGCAAATTGTGCCTGAAAAATGGGTGAAAGAATCTACCCGATCTCATATAAAAACAACATCGGGCGCTTATGGATACCAATGGTGGCTGCGAAGCTTTAAATTAAATGACAGACAAATCGATTCGTTTTACGCCATCGGAAATGCGGGACAATTTATATTTGTTTTTCCTGAGTTAGATATGGTTGTGGTTTCTACAGCGCAGAATTATGATAGGGGCTGGTCACGAAGATTTTATGAAATGTTGGGGAGTTATATTCTTCCAGCGGTGGTAGCATCAACACAAAATTAAAGATGTAAGTTGGGAATGGATATCGCTCTTTCTCAGCCAAACTTCAATTTAGCTTAGAAAAAGTGGACAACTATCTCCCCAATTTTAATAATTATTCGACATCAAAGTTTCTAATATTTAGCGAATGTTTAAATATCTGTATTGGAACTTTTTGTATTAAATTATTGTCAAAAAGTAAATTAAGAAACAGGAGGACATTAAAATGAAGAAACTATTTGCATCACTAATCGGACTCTTATTAGTCACCACTGTTTGTGCAAAATCCGATATTAAAAAAGAATTTCGCATCTCTGACGGCAAAACCCTGGACATCAATCTGAAATCTGGCGGTTCCATCGATATCCGTGGCTGGAATCAGGAGCTTGCTTCAATCCAGGTGACATTTGAAAGGTGTGATCCAGAAGACTTTGATTTTGACTTTCAAAAGAAAAGTTCTGGCATAATCATTCGATCGGATTTCAAACGCCAGGTCAAAAATAGCAATATTCGGGTGAGTATTAAAATCCCTGAAAAATTTAACATTAAAATTAAAACCAGTGGAGGCGGGGTAAGCATTTATAACATCGAAGGGGAAATAAATGGCAGCACAGGAGGGGGAGGATTGGATTTCAGCAATTTAAGCGGTGATATTCATTTTACAACAGGCGGCGGTTCTATCACAGTTAAAGACTCACAACTGGATGGCAGAGTTTCCACTGGTGGTGGAAAAGTGCTGGTTGAAAATGTTGAAGGTGACATCAAGGCGAGTTCGGGTGGCGGAAATGTTGTCTATAAAAATGTAAAGACACCAGATAAAGTGTATCCTGCCGAGCTTGTTTATATCAGAAATGCTGGCGGCGAAATCAATGTGGATGATGCGCCTGCTGGTGCCGATGTAACAACAGGGGGCGGAGACATTCATATCCGATCTGCTAAACAATTTGTCAAAGCATCAACAGGTGGCGGTGATATTTTTATTGATGCTGTTGATGGCTGGGTGAAAGTCTCCACAGGAGCAGGCGATATTGAGGGTACAATGACTGGCGATCCCAAACAAGGGAAGCGGGATGTCACAATTTCAACAGGATCGGGTGATGTGACGCTTTTTCTCCCCAAAAATCTTTCTATGGAAGTGGATATTGTGCTCGCCTACACCAAAGGGAATGCTGGGAGATATAAGATAAAAAGTGAATTTGATCTTAAAGAGGAAGAAACTGACAAATGGGACTATGAGCACGGTACGCCTCGGAAATTTATTTATGGGACTGCCAAATTCAATAGCGGTGAGAATTTGATTAAAATCAGGACGGTTAATGGCAATGTTTATCTCAAGAAGAATTAAGCTGTTAACATAGGGAGTAATCATGTGAATTTATTTCATCTATTTTTGTACATGGCGATTTTGTTCGCCCTTTTCAATGTGGTTATTACTATAATTATTATCTCTGAACTTCAAAAGCGAAGTTTCAAAATTAATTTTTTCTTGTTGAGACTATATATTCCGAAATATATTCATCAATATAAAAAGATTACATTGGAAGAAACAGGAAAGGTTGGCAGTCTGTTTTATTACTGGCTTACGTCCATAAATTTAGCATGGATTGCTGTTGTGGTTGGACTTATTTTTAAATGAAGAATTTAATTTTCCAAATGAAAGAAACATATCAATAGATTGAAAATAATTCAGGAGTGTTTTCGCAAGAATTCTGATCGGAGTTTCTAAAATCAGTCAAAAAAATTTTTATCTCCCACTGATATTAAAACCACACTGATGAATCTTCTAATAGTATCCGTGTGGTTTCATCAAAATCCGTGGGCAAAAATAATAATTCACATCATCTTAAACAAATCATTGGAGGCAAAAAATGATTACCAAAACTAATCTAAAATCGTATCTGTCAGTTATGCTGGTCGTGCTGCTTATTACTTTATTAACTGGTTGTGCTGCCAAAAGAGCGTTCTGGGGGGATGTAAAAAAAGGCTTAATCCTTGAATATCGGATGCCGCAGGATCAAGCTTTGACGTATCAATTCACGAGCGATATGACTCAAGACATGGAGATGATGGGTCAATCCATGCAAAATATTATCAAACTGGACATGTTATTTTCAGCAAAGTCAACAGGGATTGAAGATAACAATCACCTTCTCCTTGTAACTATTGATTCCGCAAAATCGGACGTTGAAAGTCCCCAGGGAAATCTTTCACCTGATATGAGCTCTGTCTTAGGGAAGAGCTTTCACATGATGCTCTCCCCGTTAGGAAAAGAACTGGAAATGACAGGGGGTGATACTATCACCTATAGTATGGGACCTGGCGGAGATCGTACCCTGACTTCAAACTTCCAGACCATATTTCCAGATTTGGCAGGCAAGCCTGTAAAGATTGGCGACACATGGACAACGAATGATACCATTAACATCAAAGAGGGTGGTATGGATATGAAAATGACCTTTGTCAGTGTCAATACATTGCAGGGATTGGAGACTGTGGCTGGTTATGAATGCGCTAAAATAACAGTAAAGTCAACGGGCAACCTTGACGGAGAAGGGGAGCAAATGGGAGCCAATTTATACTTTGAAGGTGATATTGAATCCAAAGATGTCTGGTATTTTGCTTATAAAGAAGGCATCTTTGTCAAATCCATATCAGAAGGTATGACCGAAGGAAATATTGCCGTAACTGGCGCCCAGAAGATGACCATTCCTATGACAATGGAGACGAAGTTTGAGACGAAGCTGGTTAAATAAAGTAATTTTTATTCTCACGCCAAGTCGCAAAGCGCCCAAGAAAGAAATTTTCTAAATCTTAACGATCTTGGCGACTTGGCATGAGTTTAATCTTATAAATTTGAATATTAAAATTTATTTGAAATTTGTATTTTGTCCTTTGAAAATTTCCAAAAGTTGTATATATTTGGATATTGCACAAAACAAGGGGTTAAAATGTCCATACTATGTACAAAATAAGGGGTTGTTTTGCCCATGAAACGATGTGCTGAACAAACATTAAAAAAATGGCTGGCAAATCCCTATCGGAAGCCGCTCATAATTCGAGGAGCCAGGCAGGTCGGAAAATCGACGCTGGTACGAAATTTTGCTCAAGACAATAGCTTAAACTTAATTGAGGTTAATCTTGAAAAACACCTTGAACTGGATGCGATTTTCAAAACCTTTAACATTCAAAACATCATCCGAGAAATTGAAGGCTTGACAGGCAAAACTGTATCAGCCCCCAATTCACTGTTTTTTCTTGATGAGATACAGGCGACACCCTGGGCTTTGCAAGCATTACGATATTTTTATGAAGAATGTCCACAACTGCCAGTTATTGCAGCAGGTTCGCTCCTTGAGTTTGCCTTGTCCAGGCATAATTTTTCCATGCCTGTCGGTAGAATCGAATATTTATACCTGGATCCCATGACATTTGAGGAGTTTTTACTTGAAAAAGATAACAGGCTCCTGGATTACATTCATAATTTTGATCTGGCAATTCCGATACCGCAGACTGTCCATAAACAATTATTGGAAAAACAGCGGGAATTTCTATTTATCGGTGGCATGCCTGAAGCCATACTCAGATATGTCCAAACGGACCAATTAAATGAAGCCACCAGCGTTCATCAATCCATTATCGAAACCTACAAAGACGATTTTTCCAAGTATGTCAGACAAAATAACCTGGTTCGATTGCATCGAGCGTTCAACTATGTGCCATCTGCTATTGGCGAAAAAGTAAAATACAGTAATATATCCAGGGACGATAAAGCCCGTGAAATAAAAGTAGCAGTGGATTTGCTCACCAAAGCGGGCTTAATTACGCCAATTTATCATTCCAGTTGCTCGGGAATACCATTACATGCCCAGGCGGATTTCTCAAAATTTAAGCTGCTATTTCTGGATGTTGGTCTTATGAATCGGGTGTGCGGATTGGACTGGTTGGCTCTGAATTCCATGGATGAACGCAAATTGGTAAACGAAGGATCGATTGCCGAACAGTTCATCGGACAGCATCTTCTTTATCTAAATGATGGTCAGGAGGCGCCGAGCTTACATTACTGGATCCGTGAACAAAAAACAGGCAATGCTGAAGTTGATTATGTCATTTCACGAGGCGATTTAATCCTGCCCGTTGAGGTAAAAGCGGGAAAAAGTGGCTCGCTGAAATCGCTGCTGCAATTCGCATTGGATAAACACACAAAAATCGCTATCCGTTTTGATTTAAATTTACCATCTATCCAAAATATATCTCATAAAATTCAGCAAAACCAGCATACAGAAACTGTGAATGTTACATTGATTTCTCTGCCACTTTACCTGGTTGGTCAATTAAATAAATTGATCGATAGAATACGAAAATCAGGGATATAAGATATATGTGTAAGCTTATTTTATCCCCTTCGAAACAAGAAATTATTGACATTTCAAAAATATTTTTATATAATGATGATACAATATCTATTTTTGGAACACGCTATTGATTTCAACTTTTGTGATTACAGTTTTGATTGGGATTTATATATTTTTAAAACGGACCGGGACAACAAAGAAAAGGGATGTTTAATATATAAAGATATTTCAATTTATTTTAGTGAGAATGGAAGAAAAGACTTGACATTTCGTTAAATATTGTTATATTATTTTTATCATCATGCTTTTTCTTCGAAGGACAAATCTTAGTTATTTTTTACAAAATTAGAATTAAACCTAAAATCCTGGAAGGAGGTGACGATATGCCGGTTTTGATTAGAAGCCCGTAGTCATTCATATAGTCATCTTTTTCGATTATTTCTAGCAAGGCTGTTGCAATAACACCGACAACTTAATTTTAAAATAGCTAATCATCAAATCAAAAGGAGGATGAGATGAAAAAAATATTATTTGTCGCGCTCATTTTTTGTTTACTACTTGCTGTCTCCTATACCTGCAAAGAACCGGTAAAACCGCCAAAATTTAAAATTGATCATTTCAAGGTTTATAAAACAGATACCTTAAAAGCAGTCATTCCGTTTGAGGTTAAACTTTCAGATCAGTTCAACTTAACTCCCCCGAGACCAGCAATTCCACTATTTATCGAATACTTTGCCAACCCGGTGAGTAAAAATGGTCAAAGAATCATCGATTCTACTGCTCATCTAACATGGTACAAATTAAAAGATGATACACTTGTAAGACCTAGAAGGGTCAGAATTACCAATCAGTTTGGCACTTTCCGATGGAGTCTGGGTAAAGCAGTCTACCTTCTTGTTCCTACCCATAAACGTGAAATGAATATTCCATTTCCAGACACACTTGGACTTGATCATTTCAAATGTTA
>CBFDBN010000233.1:0-6398 GCA_965603055.1 uncultured bacterium
TTCATGGCAATCGTTTTGATAAGAATTCAATAAAACAATTGCCAGCGATCGGATTCCCTGCTCGAAAACCGACTTCAGTTGATGTTCGATTTGCGTGGCATCTGGTGATAGCAGTATATCCCCGCGATTATCAATTCGTTCATTGATTTCAATCACCTGTTGGTAAAGCTGGGCTGGTTTTTGGATGTTAAGCGCGAATATCTGAGGACGTGTTTGATAGCCGATGGCAAGAATATCCCGAAATCCCTTCGTTGTCACCAAACAAACTGGCACCCCTTTTCGTTCCAGCAATGCGTTTGTGGCAACCGTGGTTCCCATTCGAATGGAGTGAATTACATTTTCTGGAATATTCTCAGTTAATGGAAGATTGAGCAGTCGATAGAGCGCAAAGATGGCGGCATCCTCATAGCTGGCAGGATCTTCTGAAAGCAATTTGAAAGTAACCAATTCCCCTTTCGGAGACCGGGCAACCACATCAGTAAAAGTTCCCCCACGATCGATTCCGATAATCCAGGTATGATTATTTCTCATTTTATCAATATAATTAATAAAGTTTTAAATATCAAGGGAAGAGTTTTGCTTTTTTCTGTCCTACTTTATGACGGGACTGATTTTGATTCAAATTAAATTTTCAAAATGTTGATTTTCATTTTTAATTTTCATATTAAAAGAATGAGGAATAAGTCTGTATCAAATTCAAGTTTAAATGAACAAGGAACGACTCTTGATAAGATAAGCATAAAACGCTGGCAGAAATTGATTTCAGTTCTGGTAATACAATATAGTTTAATGTTTTTGAATTGATAGAATATCCATTAAAATTTTTAATCTGAAAAAGTGAATACTGACTTTTAACTCAGACGATACTTCCTTTAGACTCCTGAAAATTATGAATTGTAACTGAATGCTGAGAAACGTAAGATATCAAATCGAAAACTGCATCACCTTCTGATGCTACTCCCTATTGTAACTTTCTGATTCTTTTAAATTCTTGGCTTTGATTATTAGTAGTCTCGAATCAATGAGCATTTTTTGCTAGGATAAGATTTTACTGAGAACGCTCGATGTTACAGCAAAAAATCCTTGTCGTGGAACACGAGGAAAATACGATCAAGTTATTGGAAGATATGCTTAGCCAGTATTATCAATTGTTTCCCATATCACTTGGTGAAAGAGCGATCAAAATCATTGATCAAGCGGAGTTTAGTTTCGCTATTATTTCTCGATGTTTGCCCGACATCGATGGTCTGGAAGTGCTACAGAAACTTCGACATAAAGTCCCCACGCTCCCAATCATTTTTATTGCTGAATCACCAAGCAATGAATTGATTATTACTGCCTTCCGATCTGGAGCTAATGATTTCATCAAAAAACCGATTTGTGAAAACGATTTTTTAGAAAGAATAAAAAAACTCGAAGACCAAATTCAAATAAACTTTAATATATTTGCTCAGCCAGAGAAGAAAGTTCGACATCAACCAAGCCTGCAAGCCAGTCACCAATGCTCAAATAAGAAGTTGATCAAGAAAATTGCCAGCAAGTTTATCCCACACTTTAAAAAAGGATTGAAGATCAAATACAATAAAAGCATCATAATAGAAAGAGATAACGGAATATACTGTTCCCAAGCTGAAAATAAATCCAGCGTCGGAATTACAGACCAAAACGTTATCGAGAGTTCTCCATCAAAAATTCAGTTGGTTTCGAATACTTTCCAGCTAAATTTCTTCGGTGAATTTAAGGTCATTTTAAATGGAACACATTTAACAGAATGGCCTGGCAAGAAAGCCAGGGAAATGTTTGCTTACTTGGGTTATTATCACTACCGCAAAGTTAATCGCGATTATTTAATCGAGAAATTCTGGCAGAGGTCAACCCCGGATTCTGCAAGGAATTGCCTGAATGTAACACTTCATAATATTCGAGGTGTTTTTCAACAAATTGATCCATTAATCGAGCACATTTTATTTAGAGATGAATGCTATTTCATTAATCCAGAAATCGATATCGAGGTTGATGTGGAAATTTTCAAACATCACTGGAGAGTCGCACAAAGCATTGAACGGGAAAAAGGAATTGAACAAGCAGTAAGTCAGTATGAGCTTGCCGCTACTTTGTATAAAGGTGATTTCATGGAAGATGCTTTATATTCAAATTGGACTGACCTGGAAAGAGAAAATCTTAAAGAAATTTACCTGGTTATTTTAAATAAACTCAGCCAATATTACAGCTCTGACGGGAAACCAGACATAGCGATCAATCTCTGTCATTTGATCCTTGAAAAAGATAATTGTCGAGAAGATGTTCATCGTCGATTAATGAAGAGCTATTTTAGAATTGGTCAAAGAGATAAAGCACTGAAACAATTTAACAAGTGCACTGAAATCTTGAAATCCGAATTGGAGGTTGAACCCATGACCACCACGGTTGGCTTATATGAACAAATTAAAAATGGGAATTTCAAAGAAAAAAATAAAAATTAAGTGAAAATTAAGTGGGAATTAAGTCTTCCTTAAGAATGTTTTATTATATTAAGGCTGTGTTTGGCAAAACTCTAACATGATGATGATTGATCGATTTCATACACCATGTTGAAGATAACTGGTTTGCCAAATAAAAATTCATTTTCTTAATTAAATAACAAAAATCCTAAATTATTTTAAGGAGGATTGAACCATGGCATTCGAAATGACCTATGAAGAACTGCTTCCGGTATTTTCAGTAAATTGTGACTGTGAGGTGATCGAGTTGGATGCCCCTCATATGCCGACTAACATTATCCGTACTGATCAGCGATGGGCAGTTAAATTTAGTTGGGAAACAGAGGGGGCGTTAAACTACATCATGGCAGGGACCTGGCATTTACAGGTATTTCTGGAGCAAATCGGTGGCCTAGAATTTGATTTAGGCGGTGCCACCCGAGATGTAAGCTTTAATTCTCGTCCGACTAATTATGAAGAAACAATTTCTTTCAATGCAGGAACGGTACCGGCTGGTATTTTCAAGCTGGTGGCTGCTATTACCTTTGCAGGACCTGCGCCTGAAAGACGAAACGGACCAATTGCCCTATTCGGTGAAGGTCCAATGATCCAATTTTATGATGTTGCAACTCCGCCAATACCGTGATCATTCAGCACATAGAATGTTGATTCACTTTGCTTCGATCAGCTTTAAGTTAGTCATAATCAAGCTGATTATATGGTTGCGAGTTTTGACACGAATTCAAAGGCTCGAAAACGGCTTGAATTTCGAGCCTTTGGATTACATCAAGAATCCTCTATTTAAAAATTGTTTATTAAGTGGTTACTCAAGTTTGCTAATCAACTTTTATTTATATAGTTTAAATTGATAATTTAATGAGGTAGTATCATGAACTCAGTAAATTCAAAAAATGGCAAAAAGGAACAGCCGAAAAATGGTGAATTAAAAAATACTGATTTAAAACAAGAACTGGCTGACGCTCAAAAAACTATAAAAGAACAGGAAGATGAGAAAAAAAAATACACTAATCTACTTAAAAAAAGCAAAGATGAGATTGCTAACCTAAAAGAATCTGATACAACCCTTAAAGCACGGGAAACCGACCTGGATCAAAGTTTGCAGGAGATCGAAAACTTAGAAAAGCAAAACGAACAATTGAAATCAAAAAATAACGAACTTCAGGGTGAACTGCATACGCTAAAAAATGAGACTGAAAAAGCGAAAGAGGAACTGAAAAAAGAACGGGAAAAAAACTTGGAGATTCGTGAGGTAGAAAAGGAAAAAATTCAATTAGATAAAAAAGTGAATGAATTAAATCAAATCATCAATTCCCTGGAAGATAGAATAAGTGCCAATGAAAAGCTGCTGTTATTAGAACCAGAAGAGAACGGAGAAGGAATACTTTTTAGAATTCACTTTTATAAACGACAGGATGTGTTCAAAGGAAGAATAGAACATCCGATCAGCAAATCTTCAAAAGCTTTCACTGGAATTGATAAAGATACTATCATCGAGTTTATTACAACACATATTCCCAGACCAGAAGAACCAATAAAAGCAGCAGAAAACGTTCCGTCTACTCCAGAGCGGAAGATAGCCCCTGTAGATATGGTTATTGCTAATCGAATAGGCCAAGCGAATCAGCCGCTTAAGATTAAACTCAAATTGAATTTATCTCATATATTACTTGGACAGCAGCTTCCCCTCACCTGCAATCTGTTAGTTTATGCTAGGCCATTAGAAGGAGGACAAAGACAGATGATTGCCGAAGCTGTTAAAGTGCTCAAATCTGCTGAGGTATTCGATCTTGATTTAGAGACGAAATTGCTGCCCAGGGGAACATATAATTTAGAAACGGTAGTTACCTCGAAACTGCCAAATGGAATGCCCGCGCCTTTTAATTATTTTTCAAAAGGTGGAATCATCCACGTGAATTAGCATCGAAACATATTTCATTCGATTCGATCACATTAATAATTTTATATAAAATAGGGGAGAAGACCAACCATTAAAAGCTAATTAACATTTTCATAAATTTCTTTATATTCAAGTGGAAAATATGCTCCGGAATGTCTAATCTTGTTCACTACATTTTGAGATTTTTTTTCTCCAGTTCGCCAATTAATTCTTCTTTCATAGCCGTGACACTGGGGACAATAAAATACAATCCAGTCATCATCTCGATAAGATTTACACTTATGCCCATCTTGTTCTGAGTTTAAATCAAAATTGATCGTTTCCATTAACTGTAAAATTCCTTCCTGTAATCAGTACTCACTTATATTATTATCATTATTTTGAAATTCGTTTTTACATTGAACCAAATTCAATTAATTAATCTTGAGAAAATTTAGAGCATTTTTACTCATTAGAAAAGATTATGTTCCATAATAAATTGATAGACATCAAATTTCACCAACTTTTTGCTAAAAATTATCAGAAATATTATTTGTATAATTAGCAATATATTTAAGTTCAAATATAATTATTGAGGATTAGTTTGTCATAATATTTTTTAATTTTGGAAAAAAATGAGATGCTGTTTTTCTTCGGATGTGCAAATTCAACCCGATAACGAAATCTTATACATAATAAAAATAAGTTTTGATCAAATCTGGCTTTACCTGCTTGGACCAGGCTTGATACCCCTTTTTCTTGCCTATGTCAACCAATGGCGAAGGAACAAACGGGGTGATCAACTCATAAATTTCACCTGATTTTAATGTTTTTAACTCTTCTAAAACCAGGCTCATTGGCTGCTGTCCCGATTCGATCATCGGTCGGGCATCAAGCGATTTCACTATTTTTAATGGATCAAACCAATCGGGTTGTGCCGAAGCATCTTTGGTTTCAGCACCAGCTTCAAAATCTGTTGTTTGCCCCACGATGGATCGAAGCTTATTGATCAGTGTCCCCAAAGGGACATTACCAATTTGAGCCACCTGGCGCAGTGTTGCCACCTTTGCCACAGTTTTTCTAAGAATGGGATTCCGTAATTTTTTGAAGGCAGGAGCCATCTCGATCAGTACGTCTTCCAATTGTGGATAGTGATCCAGCAAAGCGCTGATCTTTGTTTCTGGTGTTATTTGTAATTGTTCGTTCATATTTTTTACTCCTTGTGCAATATAATCAATGGTTGCGCCTAATTCAACCAGGACAAGCCAGAACCGACAAAAAAAGAATAGAACACGGATCGAACGGATTGAAACAGATTTTTTCTGATAATAAAAATTTATCTGTTCAAATCCGTTCGATCAGTTAAATCAGCGGTCTCAAAAATCTTTGCTCATCGGGCAAGAAATTGACAAGGGACTAATTATCAATTTTCAATTCACAATTGACAATTAAAATTAGAACAAAATCTACATCGACAACGAAATGGTTTCACCCTGGGCATAAGCATCTAACTAACCTCACACCGAATACGACAACAGCCGCTGCTCCCCCTGTAGCTTTCGCTTTTCAGTCAAATCTTGACTAACTTCCAGCGTGCCGAGGTAGTTACCGTTTTCATCTTTCATGGCAAAATATTCGATATGGATAAATCTGCCGCCCATATTGATCCAGAACGCTGCTTGATCCTGTTTGCCAGATTTAAAATCATCGAGAATCCGTTCCACAATATGCACGCTCGATGGTGGATGACAAAGCTGAACTTTTCTGCCCAGGATGGCTCGGCTGCGGGCGAATATTCGCTCTTTACCCTGCGTAAAAAATCGAACCGTATCATCTTTATCCACAAAGGTGAGATCAAACGGAATGGTGTTTAATATCGCAGTCAATTCCGGGATATTAAAGCTGCCACTGGGCAATTGTATCCTGCCAGTTTCTTCAAGTGACTTCTCCTCAACTTTAACTCCTTCTGGCTTCCATTTACCAGTGGGATCGTATAAACAAAATCCGATTTCAATGCTCTG
>CBFDBN010000234.1:0-6374 GCA_965603055.1 uncultured bacterium
CAAATGAATGATTTAAATCGTTTGAATATTTTAAAGAATTTGTGTGGAAATCCTTACAAAGGTTTGAAACCTTTGAAAGGATTAGATATACTTTAATATTTATTGTCAATCCTAATTTCTTCCACCAATCGAGTCGGAACGTCTTTATTTCCGGTCACTTCCTGAACCTTAATTGAAATTTCATTTTTCTTGACAGCAACCTGACAATAATGATATATTTTCGCCTGATTGATTAGTCGGACATCAAGTCCCGCTTCTTTATAATTCTGTAAATATTGTTGAATGGTTGCCTTATCACTCAGTTCACGAAGCGGAACGCCACCACCGCCTGTTATAATGAAATGGATGTCAAGAGGATGCTGCCCATTTTTATCTTTCATCCGAACAATGTTATGCTGGTAAAAATGATCGTGACTGCACAAAGCTAATTGGATTTTATGTTGATAAAATAATTGCAGTAGCGCATCTCTTTTGGCAATTAAGTTCCTGCCCCAGGATGGATCCGACCAATCCTTGTGGTGCTTGCCAAATGAAATCGGGGGATGGTGCATGATAATGATTTTAAATGTCTTATCTCGCTTCCTTAACTCCCGTTCCAGCCAGGAAGATTCATCATTGCCAACAAACCATTTTTCAAATAGCCTGTCCTGTTCATCATCTTCAATATCCTGGTATTGATCGATAATTAAATCAGAATCAAGGATAAATAAAGATGCGTCGGGGAAATCCAGCACAAAAAATCGGGGATAGTCAAAAATTGCATCATAATTGGGTGATCCATAAATTTTATCATTGGCATGTTCATGATTTCCAACAACAGGTATAAATGGAAAATCCCTAATCATTGGGTGATCAATTTTATTTTCTTTGATAAAAGTCGCCCAGTGAGCAGGGTAACGTCCGTCGGTGGGCATATCTCCACCGTTTATAATGAAGTCAATATCGGATCGTTTTGCCTCATCATAAATTCCATCTCGTACCCAGAGTCGCTCCTTTTTGCCGTAATCAGGTACTTTGCGCAGCCAATTAACCGAACCGACAATTCCGTTGCCCAGGCAATATAATTCATAAAATGGAAAAATGAACATTTTCCAGTTCAGCCAGGTTTCTTTTCTCAAGAAAAATTCTTCGATTCGCCAACCAGGGCGGCTATCGCCGTAAATGATAAAGGATGGATTTTTATCCTGCGGTTCATCTGGAATAATTTGCTTTGGTATGTGATAGAATTCTTCTGGATATTTTTCGGAAATGAGTCCGTGGGTGGAACAGTTGAAATTTATAATAAATAGAATGAAAATGATTGAAATGATTATAAATTTATTTAACATCTTTTGACTAAGCATGATTATCCATTGAAGCTATTTTTTTGACAGGATAACAGGATGCTACTGGATCGACAGGGGAGCAATTCCCCAAAGTTGGAAAAATCGTTGAAACGGTTTTAATAATTTTATTTGATTCTAACAAACACCATGATAAATCATGGTGTTTATTCAAAAGATATTGAATTAACAATGCAAATACATTTATAACTTTCCAATCCTGTTGATCGGGTAAAATCCTGTAATCCTGTCTCAATTAAATATATCAGTAACTATTCTTTTCTTTCAATCCCAACAATTCTCGCTTTTTCAAATGTACCAGGATAATAAAAATAAACCTTCACTGCTTTACCAATAGATTGCTTCTCCCGCTGTGCATAAATAGTTGCATGAAAAATTTTATCTTCTTCTCTACCTGCTTCTTTTTCTTTTATAAATGAATCGATTGCTCCCTGGCCATTGTCTGAGAGAATAATCAAAGGCTCCTCGATTATTTTCTGTTCATGCAGCGGCATTTCATTATGAAAAATATTATATAAATATTTTGACTCATTCGCCGAGCTTAAGTTTCCATCCACCGCCAGATCATTAAAGACAAGAGAAACATTTCCATTATGATTTTCAATTCGGAATTTATCCAACGGATTCATCCGAGCAAACCAGTAGCGACCAACTTTATTCCTTCTTTCGATCATGGTTCGGATTAAAAATTCTTTTGCTTCAGGATTTGACAGGTTAGCGGTTTCGACAATGGCACGAATTTCTTCATCGGTAAAGGACATCACCATTTTGGCTCCCCAATAGGCATCTCGCCGGGTACATTTCTCAAAAGCGGGATTCGGGAAGGTCGGTACCCATTTGCCAGGATCGAACATCTCGGATTCGAAATAGCCAACAGACGGGTATTTTGGATTGATATGCCGCTGTTCAAATTCCCAGGGTTTGACATAGAGTCCCAATGAAACTATCGACTTGCCAATTGTCCGTGGATCGAAAAGATATTCATAGCCGTATTTTGGCGAATGCGGGAATTTATTATTGCTTCCCAAAGTCGAACCCATGTCGATGATAAAATGTTTGATAAATTTCTGACCGTTTTCTTCTGTGTAGACCGCCAGGGTATTGGCAGAACGGCGATCCGCATCGTTGAACCAGGAACCGATAACCCGCAATCCTCGCAATTCCCGACGGTGCTCATGATCCACTCGATCATTGGGATCATCGCTTCTTGTTCCCCTGAAATGCCAGACACCCACAGGTTTGCCAGACACATATTTGCTCGCCAGAACTCGTATTTTCCCATTTTCATCTCGTGGTGTATTTTTCAACATTTCTTCCAGGTCTTGTTCGGTCATTTTACGCTTTTTCCCCCATTCCAGCACATTCGCTGTTTCTCCGATCTCAAAAATATCTGGATTGATACTTTCTGCCGTGTTCTGCGGGACATTGTATCCGCAGGCATATAGAATTTTAGTAGTAATTACTTCTGCTGAAGAACCCATCTCCTGGTATTTTGGCGCGTCCAGTTTAACCAGGTAGTAATCACCCTTTGAATCCTTTATTGTAAAACCTGGTGTGCCACCCTCGAATTTGCCCCTGGTAATTGTCCATTTGCCATTTTTATCAGGACCATCAGTAATATTGGATCCCTGTGCTAATGCTTCCAAAGACATCCGGTTATGAAAATGCCGATTGGTAAACCAACTGGAATTTGGGACTTCATCCAGGGCATTGACATTATCCGCCTGTCGATTTTTACTGAGCTGAAATGGCTTGCCGATTTCTCGCAATGCCAGGTTCAGATTGAGCGCCTTTTCAACCTGGTATATTGTTATCATTTGCGTGCCATCCCAGATCTGGAATTCCTCTGATTCCTGCGGCGACGGAATGGTCGCATTGTCGGGATCGAATGTTTTGATCGGCGCTAAATTAAATTGACGAGTGCTGCTGCAACTCATGATGCAAGCGAACAAAGTGATAAATATTAAAATCTTTAACATTGTCTTAAGAGTAGAATCGTTAATCAAGCTCATTTTTCAAGTCCTCTTATAAGAAAAAAATAATTGATGGAAAAAAATATCGAAATAGGAGTGCATCGCCTTTATGCGATGCTGCAATCAATAAAGGGATTGCACTCCATGATTAAAAATTCGGACTTAATTCAAACAAAGCCCTGACTCGTTCTTTACAATAGCCAACTTCAAACCTGAGCAAAAATCCTGTTTTTGTCATCAATCTCAAGCCAGCGCCAGCCGCCCAATGGAAATTATCAAAAGTAATATCTTCATATTTATCAAATACCTGCCCTTCGTCGAGAAAGATGACTGCATCCCAGGTATCCCAGATGGGATATCGATATTCAAAATTAAAAAGGACTGATCCCTTCGCTCTAAATCGGTTTTGAGCGAAGCCACGAAGATTATCGGAATCACCGAGCATGCTTAAATCATAAAACGGAATTTCTTTGCCAGAAATTTCTTTCCTGTTCTCCAACCTGCCTCGCAAACTCAGCCTTCGGTTCTTAGCCAGGAATGGCACAGGAACAAACTGCTGCATCTCAATCGCATAGTAATGAAATTCAAAGTGATTTTCAGACATTTCTTTGTATCGATGATAATCTAATTTGATCAAAGAGCCAGAGAGCGTCCTGGGCCAGCCATTTCGAAAATCAAATATGATTCCAGTTCCAATTCCCCATAATTTGGTGGTTCCAAAACCAGCAATGTCGACCGGGAGAATATTGTATTCTTCTTCACTGGCTGTCGAAATGTCTGTATGTTTCATACTTGCCGATAATTGCCAGTTGATGCTTTTGCTTAGATCATAACCGAAACCAACTTGAACCTTTCCTTCCTCGATATCATAAATAGACCTGTTATTTTCGACACTTTGATTCCCACCCATAAAATGATTTTCCTCTGAATCGCTGATAAAGTGAGTTGCCAGGTTAAATTGAAGCGAACTCCCGAAAAGTGCTTTATCGGAATAAGCAAGCGTGGTGTAATTATTATCCAATGAAGCAAATAGCGAGCTAAAGTTTATGCTTTTTTCTTTATTAAATAAATTGTTATGAAACGCCATCACGCCAGGAGCAAATCCCAGGCTGCCACCAACATTCATTATTGGAAATACGCCTGCTGTCAAATCATCATTCAAGAAAAAACTGATGATTTTTAGATGAATGTAATTCTGTTCAATCCAGATTGTCGATTTTTTCAACGGGTACCAGAGAGATCGCCAGGCTGTCGCAGGAAATGCTAAGATATGATAAGCTAAACTTTTCCGAGTTCGATAGGGGATTAAGTTCGGATTTTCATATTCTGAGGAATCTTGAGTGGAATCAGGGAATGAAATTATCGGATATGATTCAATCATTTCCGAATTTGATTTTAGCACTTTCTCGGCATTGAATTCCAACGTATAATTTTGGTTCAACCCGATCTGTGCAGACGTATTACTAATGCTGGTAATAATAAGAAATCCTGCTGTAAATAAAAAGCACAGGAATGGTGATATTTTTTCTTTCACAACTCCCTCCAAATATTGTGGATTTTAAATTAGGCAAATTTCTTCACAATAGACAAGGATTTCATAGAACGCGGATTTAACTGATCCAATGGATTAAAACGGATTAATATTGATATTTGATCCGCTTAAATCCGTTCAATCCTTTCTATCCGAGTTCTATGTTTTTTCAGTTCTTACTTTTCCATGATAGTATAATAATTTCAAAATGTCTCTAATACCAAAGCATATACACCTGAATTTCCCCCCTTCCCAAAGCCAATATCTAACCTGGCATTAATTCGTTCCTGGCTGTCAAACATGAAGCGAAAGCCGATGCCATAAGTATATTTAAATTCATTCAGTTGAAATTTATCGATTTTACCTGCGACATCACCGAAGCCAGCAAAACCGACAGCCCCAAATCGCCAGAATAGTGGAAGACGATACTCGGCCTGAAAAGTAATCATGTTTTTATCCCGATAGCGACCGAAATAGTAGCCCCGCATCCAATACGATCCGCCAAGCAAAGCCAGCATCTGGAACGGGGGCGTGCCACTGATAAATGTATTGTATGTTTGAAATGCCAGCACATGGGAATCGAACACAGAAACGTACTTCCGAATATCAAAGCTGATGAGGTTAAATTTATAGTCGCTTTTAAGAGCTTTTCCGAAGAAGACAGCATAGATTTGATTATAAAATCCCGAGGATGGATAATAGACATGATTTCGAGTGTCGTGATTGATAATGAAGCCCAGCCCAGAAGCGGAACCGCCCTCGCTGCCAGGTACAATCCCATATTGCAGCACGCCATTTTCATCGGTCTCTTTCAGTGAAATGTATTCAAATTGATAGCGAATTCCGATGTAGAGTCCAGGCTTAATTCTTTTTTGGAAGTTGGTGTAGGATTTGAAATAGTTTGGTTCATAATCTTCCTCAGCGTTATCAGGCGTGGTATTACCGATGCCCCAAAATTTGTCAGGGTATCTAAAATAACCATAATACCCGTTGAGGTAATATGATTCATTTTTGAAGTAAATTTCTGGTATAAATCCGAGAATTGTTTGCTTTAGCTGGGTATAAGTCAATGCCATTCTGAAATTTGAGGGACGGTCTTTTGGAGAACTCCCCGCAGGTCGAAAGGAGTAAATGCTACCGACACCGAAGGCGATTTTCGTTTCTGGAGTGTAATAGGCGTACGGTAGGGCAACTAAGCTATTGTGATTACTCTTTAATGAATCGGATTGGTTGTCCCCTTTTGCCCACATTAAATTCGACAGGATTAGGGTGATTATTATTAAATAGATGATAATTTCTTTTTTTGAACTATATTTCATACATTCTCCAAATTGATTAAAAATTTCATTTATACTCAACACGAAGTGATTTTCAGATTTTGATAGCGCTCTCCGAAAAACTATTTAGTATTTTGGCTCCCACTTTTTCCATTTTTCCAATTCGACCTTGACGCTTCCGATAAATACTTTCAGTTCTGCTTTTATTGGCGGTCTTTGTTCATCTGCAGCAAACCAGCCTTTATATGGA
>CBFDBN010000235.1:0-6370 GCA_965603055.1 uncultured bacterium
TAAGACTCTGAGGCATTACTATGCTTTTACAGCCGAAAGTAAATACACATCATTTGCCCCATTCTTTATCAATTCCTTAGCGCATTCGTTCATCGTCGAGCCAGTCGTAATTACATCATCGACCAATATAACTAACTTGTTTTTTATTTGTTCGGGATAAATCACCTTAAAGGCATTCTCAACATTTTTCGCCCGTTCAATGGCGTTTAGTTTTGTCTGCGACTGGGTGTAACGAATTCTCTTCAGAATTTTGTCACTATAGTTCAAGCCGGTTTCAGCAGCAATAATCCTGCATAACAGCGTACTTTGATTAAAACCTCGTTCCCGGGTTCTGGTCTTGTGCAAAGGCACCGGGATTAATATCGTTTTATCCATCGGCAAGGGTTGTTTGCTCAACCTCTCTGCCATGAATTGGCCGATTCGGTTTGCCAATACCTTAAAATTCTGGTACTTCAAAAGATGAATAGCAGTTTGAATGGATGGACTGAATTCCCAGGCTGAAATCACTTTTGAAAAATAAACTTCGCCCCCCACTTTAGATTTAATTTCAGTTAATAGATCCGAGTCTTGATTGATTTGTGGTATATGTAACCAACAGTTGTCACAAATCAATTTCTCATTTTCTGCTAATTGAGAACTGCAGACCATGCAATAAGGGGGATAGATGAAATTGAGAGCAGATTTAACCAGGGAAAGCAGCATCCGGTAAGGGAATTGTAGTATTTGCTTTCCATTCATTCTCATTTTCTAAACATGAAAACAGAAATGGACTCTATCCGCCTCCGGCAATTAGCGTCAACTTAAGAAATATTATATGATTTTGAGGACTCACCTACAAATTATCAGTACGAACTTAAACGCAGAGATCGCTAAGAAGACGCAAAGTTCGCAAAGGAATTATCTGAATTTTTAAGAACTCAGCGATCTTTGCGTCTACTTTGCGTCCTTTGCGCTAAAAAAAAGGCTTAAGTAGACGGAAATGGCCTAAGACGGATGGAGTCCATTTCTCATTAAAGCCCAAAATTATACACAAAAGCAACTCGAGGCGAAATCCGCTTCTGTGCTTTATATTTATTTTTTACTTCATCAAACTGAAAAGTATGGATATAATCCATGAATAACATTAAATAAGGCTTTACCTTATAACCGACTCCAATGCGAGCAATCGAGCGATCATCCAGCGTAAAGGCATCATTTAACGTTTCGATCCCCATTTTATCATAATTTGCCTGGAGCGCCAGTACCGGAATCTTATCACCAGAATCCGCTGCCAGATGAAGAATACCGCTATTTGGTCTTTGATCGAGACGCTGGAAACTTCCAACAAGACGGATTGTATTTAGAATATGTCCCACCAGTTCACCAAACACTCCTTTTGTTTCATCCTGAATTAAGGCTAATTTTTGATCCTTTCTGTAAACATAGCTACTTAGAGGTGGTTGATGTTGATATCTTTCAATTTCGTAAAAAGCATCAAAATAGGCTGGAATAAACTCCTTCCCTAAAATTCTTCTTTCTAATTTGGCAGTGACTTCCGCAACTCCGGCAATGACTCGCAGGTTGGCTTCCACACCAAAGGCAATTCCAGAACCGAATGAATCGATTTTTGCCCAATCGAAATAGGTGAAAGTGTTCAACATTGGAATTCTTATCAATGGCAGTTCCACATCGAAACCAATGGCATAAAGCCCATCCTCAGTCCCTCGCCTTGAGTCGGGATCAACATCGGTAATATAAGTTGCACCAAAAGTCAGGTCTTTGACCAGTGGAACATCGATATAAGGTTTTAAAGGACGGGCGTAAGCTCGAGCACCGAATATTTCAAACCTGCCTAAATTGTTAGTTACGGTTTCAAAACCAGCCGTACCGAAATCAATGTCAAATGCCAGGCCGATCTTTCTACGATCAAAGCTGGCTTCATTGGTGTAATAGTTCATGAGAAAACCATGTCCCAGGCGAGCTGCGTCCAGTGTACCGATTCGAGCATACACATTTTCCCGTTTATGTCCGTAACGAAGATAGCGGATCAATCGGGCCCAGTCATAACTTTCGTCCCAGTCAACGCTTCGTATGGCACCGTTTTTAGTATTATAGAGCAAATTGATATTTAATCCAACTCCAAATTTACCAAAAGAAATATCCGGGGTGAGATTTATAGTGAAATAAGTGTCATCATCGATGACAGTCATTCCCAGGGCACCAGTAAAACTACCGCTATTCCCAAAAGCATTTGATTGTTGAGCCAAAATTGGACTTGCTATTAATGAAACCAAAATCAGGCTAAAAATGAGGCTACTTATCTTTTTCATGGCTGTTTCCTTTCACCTTAATCAACGATTTTTTTGTTTAGTTTCTATTACGATAAAATCTTTCAAATGTTCTAAGCTCACTATTATAGAATTCAAGTTAAAACAAATTCTCGTGCCAAATATAGAAATAGCCGGTCAAAAAGTCAAGATATATTTTTATCAACGGCTCGGTAATTTTTTCCTTGATTTTTTGTCAGAAATTTCGTATAATCAACGGTGCTTAAATATTAGACGTACCGCAAACAATCCTGTTTGCTCATTTTTGATGTACCGCAAACATCTTGTTTGCTTATTTAGTATAGAGAATACGAACAAAAATAGATAACAAGGGAGTTGCTATGGGAAAAATATGTGCAATATGTGGAAAAAAACCTCAAGTTGGAAATAATGTTAGTCATGCCCATAATGTCACCAAGCGTCGTTTTTATCCCAATGTCCATAAAATGAAGATTTCTATTGATGGCAAAGTTAAAAGCGCTTATGTGTGCACGAGATGTGTGAGGTCTGGAAAAGTCACCAAAGTAGTTTAAACATGAAGGCTCATCCGAATGAGCCTTTTTTTATCTTATGTTCAATATAAGAAATTGACATCTTTGCCACCAGAATTCTCACAAAAATCTGCGTTCGTTTCTGAAATTATAATTGAAATACTTCTAAGAAGGTTAATTAATCGAACATAATATTTGAGGGAAATGAGTTATGAAAAGATTTTCCATCTTATTTTGTCTATTCTTAATTATTTCGATCATTTTCCCTGCCTGCGCTCCTTATAAAATGAAAGCCATTCGTGCCCAGAGAGATCATCGTTATGATCTATCTATTCAATTTGCATTACGTCATCTCAGATCACACCCCAATGATCAGCCAGTAATTGAAATATTAAATACTGCGGCAAGAGGATACTATGATGATTTGAAAAAGCAGATTCAGCATTTTGAGAGGCTTGACGAGTGGGATAAAGTCGTCAAAATTGCAGAGCAGGGTTATCGCACCCTGTCTGAAGTAAGCGGGATTGTCGGGTCTGACTTTCCCTCGAAACAAGAGCTAAATTACGTTCAATCTAAAAGCGAACAGTCGCGGTTTAACCAGGCAGATGAGCTCTATTCCGATGGATTAAAATTTTACCAGGACGGTGATTATACCGAAGCATTGACGAAATTTAAACAGGTTGAGTCATATAATCGACATTTTAAGGACACCGATAAACTCATTACCGATACCTACCAGAAATTGGCTTCACAAGAGTACCAGAAAGCAAAAGATTTATTAAACCAGGGACAGTTAGAAAATGCACTAAATAGTTTTGAAAAAACAACACAATATGTTTCAAATTTTCTTGATGTTCAATTCCGAATAGATCAAATAAAAAGCCAGCTTGCGGAGAAATATTATGCTGATGGGCAGAAACTTTTTAAAGCCGGCGATTATAAACAGGCACACAACACCCTGAAAACCTCGCTAAGCTACAAACCAGATCATTCTTCTGCCAAAAATTTGTTGGATGAAGCTGAAGCGAAACTCACCGTTAGATTAGCCGTATTCCCTTTCACTGCTTCAAAATTGGATGCAAAGTTCGCTGGAATCGTTTCTCAAAACATTTTATCAAATGCTTTGCCTCGAAAATCCGAATTCATGATGTTTCTTGAGCGAGAACATTTGCAGAAAATTTTTGAAGAACAGGCGCTATCCCAGACCGGCGCGATCGACGAGAAAACTGCTGTCCAGGTCGGCAAATTGAGTGGTGTTAATACCATTGTCGTTGGGTCGGTAACCCTGGTTAGCCACAAAACAAACAGACCGACAAGAAGGACGCTTACCGGGCATTATGACAGGAAGTATCGAGATCCGAAAGGTATCCAGCGAACTAAAAAAGAACCGTTCAATTACACATCTTTCGATATTGAAAGAAGCGTTGAAGTAAACGTGAGTTATCGACTGATCAGTGTCGAAACCGGTGCGATTCAGTTCAATGAATCCATCACCCGACAAGTCTCGGACAAAGCGGAGTGGATTACCTGTCCCAAACAATTTGTCAAACATTTATCCTATTCGGAAAAGAATAAATTAAAGGCATCCAAAGAACCCAAATCCATGGAATCGCTGATTAACCAGGCAATTGACTCTTTAACCAATCAGGCAGCTTCGAAAATAATTAGCCAGGTTGCTCCTTTTAAAACAAACAGATAAGTCGTAAACCTTGAAGGAAGTAGCGCCAATGAAACGAATAATAATTTTTATGTTTCTAATATCTATTTTTCTACTTTCATTTACCTCAACACTATTCGCTGTGGAATATCCAATCATTTCAATCGGCTTAAATGGCGGCTGGGGACAGAATGAACTGGCAAAAGGCGTTTTTGGCAGGGCATTTTTACGTTACTCTTTAGAGGCTTACATTCCTGGATTTCAGATTGAAATTGGATATTTCGGAAGTTATTATAATGTTTTAAAAGATACATCGTTCTCTCCATCCGATCCAGTAGTTGAAAAGCGAACAATAAAGACGCAGATTTATGATAATTATCCAGCTATATCAGGGACATTACATTTACGACCTTTTGGCGAATCAACCATAGTTTATTTTGGCGGTGGAGCTCAAATCCATTTCCTTTCATCCGATAAAAAGACGATGGATCGTTACTGGGATGAAGTTGCAGAGAAATATCAAGAAACTGAGGAAGACAAAGTCAATTTATTAAGTCAGCTCAAATTTGGTTATCATTTAATAGGTGGCTTACGCTTTGCCCTCGGCGAATTTGGGACACTGGATCTGGAAGTCCGGCAAACATTTCTAGATGTTGCTGTTGATGATTGGGATGATGCGGAAGCGGGCAAACTGTGGGGAGAGAAAAGCTGGAATAACTTTAGTGTGAATCTTGGATTAACGGTTTATATCTTTTGAAAATGAATGGACTGAAACTTGAAAAGGAGATGAAGGGATTATATTTCGTTTCTGGTACCACGACTTATGATCACTATATTCTGGAGTTAAATGAATTAACACCAGATCAAAAGAATGAGGTGATACTCTTTTTTTCCAGTAAATACCACGATCGAATGGACAAAATCATAAGTGACCAGGAAAATTTGATCATTTTATTTTTTTAGTATGAACATAAAAATAAAGAATAATATTAAAATAATAATCGAGCCGACTGCCCAAAAATACGGTGGTATCGACAAAAATGAAACTAATTTTCTTCGCGTTCTCCGGGCTTGCAATATTTTTTGCCAGGCTTTATGACGATGTTTTGACATATTGCTATCTGGTAATTTCCCATTTCGTAATCGTTTCTCAATATCCTTGAAGTCTTTCATAAAAGCTCCTTCAATCGCTTCAATCCTCTTCGAATATGCGTTTTTACCGTGTTTTCTGAAAGATCCAGAATTGCAGCCATCTCCTTGATCGATTTATTTTCAAAATAGCGCAGGGTTAGCGCAGTTTGATATTTTATTTTCAAACGAGATATTGCTGCATGGATTTGTTTAAACTTTTTATTCCTGGCAATCAATTCTTCTGCTTCCAATAGCGCGGAATCACTGGAACGGTCATCTTTTAAATGAGCCGCTATTTCGGTGGAAAGTGGAACTGTCCGTTTCGATTTTCGATAACCCTGGGCAATTTCGTTGGTCGCAATCCGATAAAGCCAGGCAGAAAATGAAATGCCTTTCCACTGGTAATTTTTTATCTGACTAAAAGCCTTGAGAAAAGTATTGGCTGCCACGTCATCAGCAAGATATACATCACACGTTCGCCGCAACGCATAATTGAATATGGTATCATAATATTTATTAAACAGGTGCTGAAAATCATCCGAGTTTTGCTGAGCCATTTCAATCAATATTTTATCATGGAGAGATCCAGCAGACTTTTCAGCTTTGTTCACTTCGAACACTCTAATCTCCAGGGCGAAATTTTGCATCATTAAATTGATAAAATCTTCAATGGTATAATACCTGGCAGGATAAAAAGTTTCATGATGGATTGAACAATAGCTGAAAATAAATAGTAAAATAACGAAAATCATTCGATGTCCTTAGAATCAATCAGAACAATGAAT
>CBFDBN010000236.1:0-6368 GCA_965603055.1 uncultured bacterium
TCGAATGAACAAAGCTGCCAATAGCGGGGCAATATTCAATAACGATATTGTTACACTAAAAACATTCCCATATCTTGTAAAAAAAGTTGTTTGGGAACGCAGCGGTATATCCTGGACGAGAAATAATTTTTTATAAATAGCTGAGGATTTCAAAGTTCTGCCATAAGGATCAACAAACATGGACACCCCGGTATTGGCACATCGTGCAATACTAATTCGATGTTCAATTGCGCGAAATATTGCCATTTGAGCGTGATGAAAAGGTGCAGCGCTTCTTTTAAACCAGGCATCATTGGTAATGATGATCATTATATCTGCACCCTTGAGAATGAATTTCCGAACGAGCTCAGGAAAAACTGATTCAAAACAGATCACCACCGGCGCTTTAAAATGATCTCGAGTTAGTTCATTGGATTCTGTTTCATTGTCTTGAGTCATAATGGGGACGTAAAAAGAAACGATCTCACTTCCTGGTGAAAAATTCCCCTCGCCCATTTCCAAACTCTCTAAAAAATTTTTAAGAAAGGGAAAAGTCTCGGTAAAGGGAACTCGTTCTCCAAATGGCACGAGGTGCAATTTATGGTAAATTTGAAAGCCAGGACGATTGGGGATCAATAAAAATACACCATTAAAGGTGAGATAATCTTGATCGGGCAGGTATTTATAATCCGGGGCACCTGTAATTAACGGAATATTTATTTGACTCAGTAATTCTCTAATATTTGTAAGATAAAGATTTGAAATTCTCAAAAAATCAGGAACAGCTGTTTCAGGCCAGATAATTAATTGGGGTTTTAATTGAGCCGCTGCTAAAGTCAGCTCGTTATAGATTCGCCAGTTTTCTTCAAAAAATTCTTCGCTCCATTTGATATTGGGATCGACATTGCCCTGAATTAAACCGATCCTGATATTTTCTTCAGGCGCGCTCTTCTCATCGGGAATGACCAGCGAGCCATAGATCCAGGGAAAAATAAATAACAAGATTAAAGCAATAAAATAAACTAACACTCTCTTGAAGTCAAAAAAATTTTTCAGAATTAGTAGAATAATAACATTGATGGTAACCACCCACAAAGACACGCCATAAACGCTGGTAAAACTCACGTATTGAATTAAAGCAAGGTAATAACCCTGGGTGTAAGCTAAAGAGTTCCATGGAAAACCAAGCACACCTAACGAGCGTAAATATTCTACTCCAGTCCACAATATTGGTATGCACCAGTAAAGATATTTTTCACCCAATCTTTGCCGAAGAAAAGTATGAAGCAGTGCATAGATAACAAAATAAATTGGCAGGTAAATAATAGCGGCGATGGCACCGGGAACAGTTGGATAAACGATCCAATATAAGGTACCAATATTCATAAAAAGTCCGGTCAGAAATCCCCATCTTATGGACTCTTTATAATTTTTATCTTCCAGCAGCAGAAAAAATGGAATTAAGGCAACGTACGCCAGGAAACCGAGCTTCAAAGGCGGAAAGGAAAGGGACAGTAACACACTGGAAAGCAGTGAAAATATTAAATCTTTTCTCATTTATCATTCTGTTGATTTAGTACAATTCACCCTTGTGAAGGTTTTGTAGTTAACAATTAATTTTCATCAATTCAAAAAAACTCGATTAAACCACAATCTTCGCACGGGTACTTTTTCAACAACGTCATTAACTATTCAGGATATTGCCCTGCTTGTTGGCTTTTAAAATTCAAGTGATCCAGAAATGATTGTAAAATAAATATGGCTGAAATTTGATCCACTTTTTTTTTATGCCGACTGGGAGATTTTCCGAATTCCCGGATCGTTCGTTGAGCAGCAATAGATGTCCATCGTTCATCCCATGAATGAACTGGAAGATTAAAACGATTTTTTAAATGCTGAACGAATTTTTCAACTTTTTGTGCCGCAGCGCTTTTTTCACCTTTTAAATTCAAAGGCATTCCGATGACAATTTCTGCTACTTTTTTATCAACAATAATGGTTTCCAGTTCAGAGAGAACCTTTTCCAAACCTTTTGCTTCTATTGTCGGTAAAGTTTGAGCAGTTATCCTCAAGGGATCGCTAACTGCAATTCCGATTCGCCGAGCACCGTAATCAATTGCTAATATTCTACCGATTTCGTTCATATTAAATTGATTGGCAAAAAACAAAGATTTTAGCGGTAATAATAAGCAAAAGCCGCCAGAAATATTGAAATTGCTGACGGCTTAACGATTTGATTTATAATCTCTCCAGCGGTTGCTTTAACACTTCTTTGAGTAATTTGCCAGCTTTGAAATGCGTTTTGCGACGAGCGGGTACATAAATAATTTCGCCGGTCTTTGGATTTCGAGCTTTTGGTTTAGGTTTGGTGGTCTTCACTTCAAAAACACCAAAATCACGAATTTCGATGCGAACTTCAGGATCGGCTTCTGACATGAATTCCCGCAAAGTTGTAAACACGCCGTCAACAATTTTCTCAGTTAGGTAAATTTTTTCCCCCACCAGTTTTGCAGTTCGTTTTGATACATCCTTCTTGGTTATGGTTTGTTTCATCGATTCTGCTCCTTATTTTTGCTATTAATTATGATTTAATCTCTTTTCTAGTTAATTTTTTGCCTCATGCAAAATAGTCATTTCATCTAACCTGATGAAGCCAGTTTCATTTCCATTGCGACGCTCGACGTTGACAATTCCTTTAATTTTACGAATTTTATTAATAATGTTCGTTAAATGTTTAAGGTTTCTGACTTCAATTAGCATATTGTTGTGAACAAACATATCTTCTGTTTTAAGCGTAACATTAACAATATCGGCATCTGTAGACGAAATCTCCTCTGTTACATCTCTCAAAAAATCACGTCGGTCATGAGCGACCATGTACAATCGAACCAGGAATCGTTTATCTTTATCCACATCCCATTCGACATCGATATTGCGCTCAGGATCTTTCATTAAAGTAAAAATATTTTTACAATCGGTTCGGTGGACTACCACCCCCCTTCCTTTTGTAATAAATCCGATAATTCGATCTCCCGGGACTGGCTGACAACATTTTCCAAAATTAATCAGCATATTTTCAATTCCCTGAACCCGTATCCCTTTTTCAGGACTTTTTGTCCGCCGGATAAACCTTTTAATAAATGTTTCGTCTTTTAACTGCTCAATTCTCTCCGGCGCTATTTTATGAATAACACCTTGAGTGGAAATATCACCACGCCCGATAGCTGCAAATAATTGGCTTAAATCTGACAGACCATAACTTTGTGCAACTTCAGTTAATTCGTCATCATCCTTTTTAATATTATATTTTTTAATTTCCTTAACAAAAATTTCTTCGCCCAGTTTTAAACTCTGCTCAAACATGGAATCTCGAATCCATCGCTTGATCTTGCTTCGAGCTTTAGAGGTTTTTACAAATTTTATCCAATCCTGGTTCGGATGCTGACTACTGGACGTAATCACTTCAACCGCATCACCGCTGCGAAGCTGGTAGCTTAACGGGACAATCTTGCTATTAACCTTAGCGCCCAGGCAATGGTAACCAATATCGGTATGAATGGCAAAAGCGAAATCCACTGGTGTAGAACCAGCCGGAAGTCGGTAAAGGTCTCCTTTCGGCGTAAAAACAAAAACTTCGTCTTGAAAGAGATCGATTTTCAAATTTTCCATGAACTCTGTCGAATCTGGGGCATCCTGCTGCCATTCCAGTATCTTACGTAACCAGACAAAATGCTTATCGAGTTCATCCTCTTTTACTTTGCCATCCTTATATCTCCAATGCGCTGCAATTCCCTCTTCAGCGGTTTGATGCATTTCTTCGGTTCGGATTTGAATCTCTACTATCTTGCCCTCGGGACCAATCACCGTTGTATGCAGCGATTGATACATGTTTGATTTGGGGGTTGCGATATAGTCATCAAACCGTTCATGGATCGGCGTAAACAAACTGTGAACAATGCCAAGCACAAAGTAACATTCCTCGACCTTCGTCACAATCACACGAATGGCTAAAAGGTCCTGTATTTCTTCAAATGGCAAACGACGGCGCTGCATCTTTGAATAAATACTAAAAAAATGCTTGGGGCGTCCACTAATGCGTGCCTCGATTTGTTGTTTTTTCAACTCCTTTCTTACCGGGTTCGCAATCCGTTTGATGTATTTTTCTCTTTCATCCCGCTTTTCGGTCACCTGGTTTACCAGGCTTTCATAAGACTGGTTATTCAAGGTTTTGAATGCTAAATCTTCTAACTCCCACTTGACTTTTCCAATACCCAGGCGATGGGCCAGTGGTGCGTAGACTTCGAGCGTTTCCCGGGCAATCCGTTTTCTTTTTCGTTCGGGCAGGAACTCAATCGTGCGCATATTATGTAATCGATCAGCAAATTTAATCAAAATAACTCGGATATCTTTAATCATTGAGATGATCATCTTGCGGAAATTTTCCGCCTGGCGCATTTCAACGCTGTCAAATTTTAATTCGCTAATCTTTGTTACGCCATCAACCAGTGTCGCTATCTCAGCATTAAATTGTTCTTCAACTTCTTCCAGCGTTACCCCGGTATCTTCAGCAACATCATGCAGCATACCGCCGCATATTGTACTAACGTCCAACCTGAGATCGACTAAAATCCTGGCAACTTCCAGGGGATGTTCAAAATACGGTTCGCCAGATTTCCTGAGTTGATCATCATGCGCTTCATAACTAAAATAGTAAGCCTTTTTCAATAAATCAATATCAAAGCCGCTATTATATTGTTTGATTTTATAGATTAAGTTCCCAAGACTCTTTATATATCTTTCTTCCATGAATCATCCAACCAGTGTTTAAGGTGCAAAATCATGATGTAATTTCTAAAACGGTTGAGCCGACTCCTGCTCTTCGTATATTCTGGTTAGATTTGCAAACAGTACATACTCTTTGACAAACGCTAACTTTGCGGTTCCGATCGGGCCGCTTCGCTGTTTACCGATAATAATTTCTGCAATTCCCTCTTCTTCTGTTCTACCATAGACTTCCGGTCGATAGATAAATATAACGACATCGGCATCCTGTTCAATAGCCCCCGATTCTCGAAGATCAGAAAGCATGGGCCTTCGATCCCCCCCACGGGACTCAACTGCTCGTGATAACTGGGATAACGCAATGACTGGAATAGTCAACTCTTTTGCCAGCGCTTTTAATGCCTGGGATATTGCTGAAATTTCCTGCTGCCGACTCTCGCTGCGTAAAGGCCCGTGAACTAACTGCATATAATCCACGATTAATAATCCAATATTTTTCTCATACTTTAAGCGACGGGCTTTCGCTTTTATCTCAAGGATATTCATGGCAGGTGTATCGTCGATATGAATCGGCGCCTCTGCCAGTATCCCGACCGATAAGCTTAATTTTTGCCAATCATCTCGCGGCAGTTTTCCAGTTCGCACCGCATGAGAATCGACACGAGCTTCGCTGCAAAGCATCCGCATGGCTAATTGATATGCCGCCATTTCCAGGCTAAATATCCCAACTGGCACACCATGATCGACCGCAGCATTACGGGCAACATTCAAACAGAAGGCTGTTTTGCCCATCGAAGGTCTACCGGCAACAATTACCAGATCTGAATTTTGAAAACCGGAAGTTTTTTCATCAAGATCGGTAAATCCAGAGGGAACGCCGGTGACCCCGCCCTTCATACCGTGAAAGCTTTCGATCCGTTCAAATGTCTCGTGCATGGTTTGGTAGATCGAAATGAATCCTTTTTTCAATCGCCGATCTGAGAGTACAAAAACTTCTTTCTCTACATCGTCTAACAAACCATAAACATCACCCTTATGTTCATACGCTCGATTGGTTATATCCGTCGTTATGTTGATCAATCGACGTAACAGCGCCATCTCCAAAACAATTTTGGCGTAATATTCGACGTTCGCTGCCGAGGGCACTTTTTCAGAAAGCTGGATCAGGTAATAGTTACCACCGACTTCTTCCAACTGCCCCTTCTTTTTCAGCGCATCTGCCATCGTAATCACATCAATGGGTTCTTGATGGTCATAAAGCTCGATAGCGACTTTGAATAACTTTTGATGAGCTGTTTTATAGAAACAGGTTTCGTCTAATTTTTCAATGGCTTTTCCGACGGCGTCTTTTTCAAGAAATATCGCCCCCAGAACCGCCATTTCCGCTTCGATATCCTGCGGTGGTAGACGCTGTATTTTTTGTTGTTCTTTTCTTGCTACTTCCATAACTCTACTATTTGACCACCAAAGAGATATTAATTAATATCGTGGAGCGTAGGGCGTAGAGTGCGTTCATGCCTTCTGTTCATAACGGAAACTCGCACTACGCCCCACGCTCTTCGCCCCACATCCTACAACAACATATTCTTTTACTCACCTACAAAAAA
>CBFDBN010000237.1:0-6367 GCA_965603055.1 uncultured bacterium
ATGAAATACGACATTCACTATATTTTTGCTTTTACGCTCGTTAATGTTATTACAGCCAATTGGGGAGCAGCCCAGCGGTATTTCAGTGTTAAAGATGAAAAAAGCGCCCGGCGTGTTGGGTTGTTATGCTCATTGCTATTTTTGACCGTACCTTTGCTTTTCGGAATTCCACCGCTTGTCGCTAAAATACTCTGGACTGATCTTTCTGTTGTCGAATTTTTCAAGGGCAATTTTAAGCCGGAAGACCTGGTTTACGTGGGCATGGTGCTCAAAGTTATCCCCAACGGACTCATTGGTTTTTTTCTGGCTGCCATGTTTGCTGCCACAATGAGCGCCATTGACACGACTTTCAACATTGATTCTTCCATTATTTCCCGAGATCTATACGGCGGATTCATTAATCCCAGGGCTACGGATAAACAGGTTTTTACGATGGGTAAATTATCAACAATCTTTTTGGGCATCATCACCATCGTTACGGCCATGATTTATGCGAAAAGTACTTTAGGCATCTTCAATTTGATGGTTGTTTTTATATCGCTTCTTTTTATGCCAGTTGCCATTCCCATGGCATTTGGACTGGTTTTTAAGGGCTTGCCCCGATGGTCGGCTGTCAGTGCAATCATTCTGGGACTCATTACAAGCGCTGTCGCTAAATTTTTATTGGGATGGACCGTCGGACCTCACATTTACGCAACTGCTTTTGTTACTTTTTTCGTCTTAATTATTGCTGAATACCTGGGAAGAATTTATCAAAAGAGCTCTTTTTTAGCTTCAATCTTCGTCATACTCTGGACGATCATTCAATTCGGATTTTTCTACCTGGCCAGCTCAAAGTCAATTAAAAATGTCAATCTTATCCTTTTCGTTGCTGCTGCATTTCTGTCTGGTTTAATATTAAATTTCTTTGTCAAACTGTTCTCAAAAGAGACTATAGAAGATCGAATGATTGTCGAAAAATTTTTCCACAAACTTTCCATACCAATCGATGTCATCAAAGAAGTCTATGGCGGCGGGCGAAAACCGATTGCTACCTATCCTGTTGTGGGGATCATTACCATGATCATCGGATTTTTCATTTTTCTTTTGACCGCAACTTCGATTCCGGCTTCCGATAAATGGATTACAATTGTAACAGGTGGATTGCTTTTGTTGTTTGGGTTTTTGATGTATTATTTTGGGAGTCGTAGTGAGAGGAAATTTAATGAAGTTTTGCGGGAAGAATTGGAAAAATAACAATTCTCTGTTAATGAGATTCGCTTCCCGCGTGGATTAATCCAATCCACCTAAGCTGAACAAGCCAGAGCCAAAAAGACCTTTGACCACTAATTACACGAATTAAAGGAATTTCGCTAATTATTAATTCGCGTAATTTGAAAAATTAGCGAAATTCGCGATCAAAATATTTTTGCCCATTGAGCAAGAAATTGGCCTTTTAGAAACTAAAAAACACCTTGATAATGTTAAAAAAATTCAATATAATAAAGCCAGATTCATTGAGTGCAAATATGGAGAATATTTAGATGAATGCAAAAGAGTCCTCTTTAAAAACTACCGAAGAACTTATTTATCAAATGACGACACCTTCGGCAGAGGCTGAGAAAATTATCGCTAATATCAATAGTGAAATTATGATTCTTGGTGTTGGTGGAAAAATGGGACCGACGCTGGCAGAGATGATCGTCCGAGCCAGTGGAAGAGTAGTCGGTGTTGATATCTTCCCCGATGAAAATGTTCAAAAATATCTCAAACAAATTGGCGTCAAAACGATTAAATGCGATCTGTTTTCAGATGATCAACTGACAAATATTCCTGATATTGAAAATATCTTTTTGATGGTCGGAACCAAATTCGGCGCCACCGGTAACGAGCCTTTTACCTGGGCAATCAATTCATATTTGCCGGGCAAATTAATGGAGCGTTTCAAAAAGAGTAACATTGTTTATGTCTCATCTGGCAATGTTTATAAATTTATTCCTGTCAAATCAAAAGGATCAAAAGAAATTGATGAAATCGAACCCATCGGTGAATATGCCATGTCTCGTTTGGGAGCAGAGCGAATCGTGGCATATCATTCAAAACGAAATCACACACCGACCGCTATTGTTCGACTGTTTTACGCTACGGAATTGAGATATGGCGTCATTCATGATATTGCGACGAAAATCAGGGATGGTGTTCCAATCCAGTTAGACATGGGCTATTTCAATCAAATTTGGCAGGGCGATGCCTGTGATTATTTGATTAAATGTCTTTCGCTCTGCACTGCCCCGGCAACAACGATCAACCTGACTGGACCTGAAATACTCTCTGTTCGAGAAGTGGCATTGAAATTAGGTGACCTGATGGGCATTGAACAACCCAAATTGGAAGGAACGGAGAGTGAAACTGCTTTATTGGGCGATGCTTCGGAGTTGTTTGCCAGATTTGGAAAGCCAGCGATTTCAACAGATCAAATCATCGAATGGGTGGCATATTGGGTGATGCACGGTGGAAAATCGTTGGGCAAGCCGACAAAATTTGAAAAAAGAGATGGGAAGTTTTAACATGAAAGAAATAAAAATAGCAATCATTGGACTCTGTCATCTACATCCACGGAGTTATATGGCTCATTTTGAAGTAACGAATGAAATAAAAGTGGTTGCGGTTGCGGAGAATAATGAATTGCTGCGCCATCAATTTGCCGAAGATTTTAAATTAAAAGCCTATCAAAATTGGAAAGATTTATTCGAGCAAGAGGCTATTGATTTAGCTGCAATTTTTTTGCCCCATATCGATTGCCCTGAAGCTGCGTTATTTGCCATTGAAAAAGGTATTCATGTTTTGATCGAGAAACCAATGACCATTGATAGCGGATCGGCTGAAAAGATCGTCCAGGCAGCAAAGGACAAAAATGTGATGGTTACGACACCTTATGTCTGGCGATATCATCCAGTAGCCAGGGATATTAAAAAATTAATTGACGAAGGTGTACTGGGACAGATCATCGGCTGTGAAGGAAGATGTGCTGCTGGCAGGCTAAATCGCTATATTGAGGGACATGCCGAATGGATGCTGGACGCTCAAAAAAGCGGCGGTGGTCCCATGTACAACCTGGGAGTTCATTGGATCGACCTGTTCTGCTGGCTGCTTGGAGAAAGGATCACCAATGTCGTTGGCAAAAATGTCAAAGTGAATCAGGTTTACAATATTGAAGATAATTCTTTTGCGATTCTTACATTCCAAAACGGCACTATTTTAAACCTGGATATAAGTTATACCGTACCAGAGTCTTTTCCTTATGGTCGTGATCTTTACATCGGAATTCGAGGAACCAAAGGCGTCATTCAGTGGGCGCCAGCTTTCGAGGGTGAAAGTGATGAGCTTTTTATATGCAGCGATCACGATTCTTTTAAGGCAGCTCCACGACAACGCCGATTTTATGAGATTCAGCCCACCAAGGGCTATTCGGGCGCAATGGGGCTGGAATATTTGATGGATGTTGTAACTGCAATCAGAGAAAATAATCCCGCTCCAATTTCAGGCGCTGAAGGTGTTCAGGTTTTAAGGGTTGTTGAAGCAATTTATAAGTCTGCTGAGTTGGGAAAGGTGGCTGAAATCAAATGACGATTTTGATTAAAATTTTAACTATTGACAAAGTTGATTTTATTTTATATATTTGAAAAGAAGTCAGTACGCAAATTTCAACTGGAGAAACAAAATGTCAAATTACACAACGTCCACTTTTCAAGATGCACTCGATGTCATTGAGACATTACCCGACGAACAACAGGAGACAATCGTTGATATTATTCGTCGCAGAATAGTAGAACGAAGGAGGGAAATTCTCGCTAATAATATTCAAGAAGCCAGGCAAGAATATTCGAAAGGCCAGGTAAAAAGCGGAACTGTTGATGATTTATTGAAAGAACTTTCAGAATGAGAAATTTAATATGGGGAAAAACGTTCATAAGAGCGTTTAGAAGGATAATTAAGAAGCAACCGAGCTTGAGAAAAGATATTGAATCAACTTTGAGACTTTTAGTTGAAAATCCATTTGATCCACGATTAGCAACTCATAAATTAAAAGGTAAACTCGCTGGTTCATGGGCATGTAGTGTTGCTTATGACATGAGAATAATTTTTGATTTTGTTAAAAGTGAGACTGAAAGTGAAGATGATATTTTTCTGTTAGAAATTGGAACTCATGATGAAGTATATTAATTTTGTTTATTCAGTTTCAATTTAACCTTCTGTCTGTAACGCAAACAATTCTGTGAGCGCAACTTTTCAACCAAATTGTTTAGCACAATTAAAACACAACGCTTCTAAAAATGTCAACCCAAACCAAAAAACCGATTATCTTCCTCGCCTTCGCCAATGTGCGAGACGATACCGTTCCCTATCTTCGCAACCTCCCCGAAGAGCAACGCCAGGTTCGAGTGGCGCTGGAGCGAGCCAGGGTTGCTGGCTTATGCGAGATTGTGGAGCGTTCCAATGCGACAATAGCAGAAATTCTGGATGTGTTCCAACTTCCCGAGTACCGCAATCGCATTGCTATTTTTCACTATGGCGGTCATGCCAATGGTTTTCAACTACTGCTAGAATCGCCAGAGGGAAGATCCAGCCCAGCACACGCTGGCGGATTTGCTGAATTCTTGGCACAACAGCACGGACTGCAAGTGGTATTTCTTAATGGTTGTTCAACCCAGCCACAGGTACAGGGACTTTTGCAGGCTAATGTTTCGGCTGTCATCGCAACTTCACAGGCAATTGCCGATGATATTGCCACTAATCTGGCGACACGATTTTATACAGGATTGGCAGGCGGCGCTTCCATTGGGACGGCTTACAACGAAGCTGTGGCCTCTATCAAAACAGAAATTGGTGAAGATTTATTAAAATATTACCTCGAAGCCACCGGGGGAGAGGAGAATCGTTGGCCCTGGGATATTTTTATTAATGAGGGAGCGGAAATCACTGATCAATGGAATTTGCCTGATGCTGCTGATGATCCCTTGTTTGGCCTCCCTGCTCTACCGTCAGGCGATCTGCCGGCAAAACCGTATCGGCATTTACATTGGTTTGACCGTGAACATGCCGAAGTCTTTTTTGGCAGGGAGTACCAGATCCGTGAATTGTACGATCGTGTCACTTCTCCTTATGCAGCACCGATTATCCTGGTTTATGGACAATCAGGAGTTGGCAAGTCTTCAATCTTAGCTGCAGGATTGACACCCCGTTTGGAGACGAGCCACGAGATTCGCTATCAAAGAATAAAAAAGGAATTGGATTTATTCGAAAATTTAAAAAATGTCATTTATCCAGCGACTCCGGAAGCCTGGCATGAACTGGAAAATCAGCTTAATAAGCCAGTGCTGATCATACTTGACCAGGTTGAAGAATTGTTCACTCGTTTCGACCTTGCCCAGCCTTTTGAAAATCCCCTCTTTTTTGAAACATTGAATAAGCTTTTTCTGGATCGAAGCCGGCGTCCCGGTGGGAAACTAATCCTGGGCTTCCGGAAGGAATGGCTGGCAGAGATCGAAAAACGATTCAAAAAAAATAAACTTCCAATCAACCTGGTTTTTCTCGAACGCATGGATCGTAGGGGACTTGTCGAAGCGATAGCCGGGTTGACGAAAAATAGAAGATTGCAGGATCAATATGGTCTATTGCTGGAAAATGGATTGGCAGAGATTATTGCCGATGATCTCATGGAGGACCCAGAGTCACCCCTGGCGCCCACTTTGCAGATTTTGATGACTAAAATGTGGGACAGAACCAGGAGACGAAAATATTCGCAGCCTCAATTCGATATTAGTCTTTATCAAAAACTTAAAAAGCAGGGGATTTTGCTCCGTGACTTTTTAAATCAGCAGTTTGAAAGACTGCATCGTTGGCGTCCTGAAGTCGTTGAATCCGGGCTTGCGCTGGATGTTTTAGCATTCCATACGACGCCACTCGGAACCGCAGAACAACGCAGCAGACGTCAGCTTAGAGAGACCTACATTCATCAACAACATATCCTGCCCGCTTTGATTCATAAATTGAAAGACCTCTATTTGTTGGTTGATCCTGCTAAAGATCGGATTGGCAGGGCAAGCGGCAGGGCAACTCGATTGGCACACGATACGTTGGCGCCAATTATTCGAGAAACTTATGAGAAATCAGACAAACCGGGACAACGTGCAGCCCGTATTCTTGCGACAAAGCGGGTGGATTATGATAAAAAGGAAACTGAAACCTGGTTGGATGAAGCTGATTTGAGCACTGTCGAAACCGGATTGGCTGGAATGAGAAAGCTGGATGAGCGTGAACAAAAGCTAATCGAAACCAGTCGAAACAAAAAAGCTCAAAATCAGAAAATCCGTCAAGCGAGATGGGC
>CBFDBN010000238.1:0-6296 GCA_965603055.1 uncultured bacterium
GGCTACTCCAAATCGGAGTGGAAAAAGGTGATCGATCACGTTAAATTTGCTGGGAGCTATTTTGAAACGCCTTTCGACGAATTGGCAAAAGGGAACTTGCTGTGGAGCTTGAATGTACTTTCATCCAAAGGCGCCATGCGGGATTATTTAATGAATTATGTAAATGTACCGATGCTGAATAATCTTGAATTTAAATCGACCGCTTTGACCAATTTAAATGATGGCAGTATAGTTATCATCCCACAAATTGACTTCACTTTAAAAAATAGCTTTACTTTTTATGCAAGAAGTTTTATCTTTGAAGGGAAGAAAACTTCAGAGTTTGGTGAGCTGTTTCGATCGTTTTCCATTGAAGGTGGACTCAGGTTTGTCTTATGAAAGAAATCAAGTGTCAAAAACAGCATTATAAAAAGATCGCCATTTTCGGCGTCGTCATCTTTTTGATTGCAGGGACATTGGATAACCTGTTATCACCGCAGCCCTGGTATTTAAATTATTTGCAGACTCTTGTGTTCACTTCAGCTTGCACCTTTTTTTGTGCCATTTTGGTTTGCAACGCAATCGGAAAAATATCCCAATATCCCCGATTTATTTATTATCCGCTTTTTATCGTACTGGTCGTGATTGGTGTCCTGTTGGGAGTTGTCACTGCCAGTCTGATATTGAAGCAAAAAATCATCATTCACCAATACGCCCTCATTTTCAGCCTAATATTCGGGATCGTTTCAAGTATTATCATTACAGCTTACATGTTTTTAAAGGATAATCTTGAAGAAAAAATTTCCAGAATCAAAGAAGTTGAGATCGAAAACGAACGGCTGAAACGGATTGAATTAGAAGCGAGATTGAGCAGTCTCCAGGCAAAGCTTAATCCCCATTTCCTGTTCAATACGCTGAACTCGACGGCTGCATTAATTTATGAAAATCCATCCAAAGCCGAGGAAAGTATTGTTCAACTGTCTGATTTGTACCGAAAGATTTTTTCCATTTCCAATCAAAATTTTATCAAACTGAAAGATGAGATTGAGTTGATCGAAGATATGCTGGAATTGGAAAAGCTTCGGTTTGAGGATAATTTATCGTATCAAATTGAGTGCGCCGATTCATTGCGAGAGACAATGATTCCAGGATTGTTGATCGAGCCACTGGTAGAAAATGTGATCAAACATGTTCATGGGAAGAATCAGCAAAAGATTCATATCGACATTAAAGTCAGAGACCTTGACGAAGAAATCGGCATTGATGTCGAAGACAATGGCTCAGGTTTCGATGTGGAAAGAGCCGATCTCGGTTTTGGATTGTACAGCATTCAGGAACGATTGCGGCTGCTGTTTGGGAATGGGGCAGGACTTAATATTGATTCCGAATTGGGAAAAGGGACAAAGGTGACGATTTGGTTTCCTGTCTAACAATCTATGGCAAAATGATTTGCTGGCAAAATTATTATTTAGCCATTTAGATTAAAAGTCCAATCATACTTAATGGTATGAAATAGATATTTTTTCCATTTTTAGATTCATGAGCTAATAAATCTTTATTAATTATGAATCCATTTTTTAAATTCAATTTGTCCATGAAAACGATCATTCCTTTTGTTAAACGGGCTTTGTGTTTAACTTCAACAGGTAATATATCCCTTTTATATTCATAAATGAAGTCTATTTCATTTTTTGCTGTATTTCTCCAGAAGTAGAGTGAAGCAAAGTCATTCAATGTATAATGAATATATTTCTTAAATTGATTGAAGACAAAGTTTTCCATAAGTGATCCAATTTCACGACTAAGTAGAGCACCATCCAGGGTTTTTGTCAGCAGATTTCTGAAGCCAATATCATTGAAGTAAATTTTTTGAGCTTTCTTTAGGGAAGATATTTTATTTGCCGAGAAAACTGGCAACGTATCAACAATATATGTATTTTTCAGAACGTTGAAGAATTTGCTAATTACCCAATATCCCAACTACCTAATATCCCAATTTACCAATTACCTGATTACATTTCACTTGACTTTAGGAATTGTCTTTTATATATTAATAAGTATTGAAAATTTATAATTAAGTTAAAAGTTATCAGAAACCGGGAGGTATTATGGCAGACGTTTATCACCGCAAAATTTCCGCTGAGGAAGCTAAGGATCGATATATATTGGTGCTGAAAAGCGGATTGGACTTCTTTCCCAAATTGGGAAAACCTTTCACGCTCAAAGTCGCGGATAAAGAGATCGAAATGTTTTTAGAGCCGGTCGAAGTATGGAGTATGGGACCAAAGAAACCTCGATACGATTACCGGATCGATGCGAAGAAATTTTGGGATGTTTTCCCTTTGCATTTTGGAAAAAGCGTCACTATAACCAAGGAAGATGAAAAAGTTTATAGCTTGAGTTAACCAGAATATGATACCCATACGAGATGCCAATCCATCACGGTCATTTCCCATTGTGACAATTGTATTGATAATTATCAATGCAGTTATTTTTTTTTATGAATTATCATTGGGCAGCGGTCTGAATCAATTTTTCAGCTATTTTGCACTGATTCCTGAGAAATATTTTGCACTGGGCGCCTCAGGGGGATTGAATTATATTGGACGGTGCTACCCGTTTATTACGTCCCAATTTCTTCATGGCGGTTGGATGCATGTCATCGGGAATATGTGGTTTTTGTGGATATTTGGGGATAATATCGAAGATCGGCTGGGACATTTCAAATTCGTCTTGTTCTATTTGCTTTGTGGTGTTGCCGCCGGTCTCGCCCATGTTTATACCAATCCTTCCTCACCGGTACCAACGGTTGGGGCAAGCGGCGCGATTGCCGGCGTGATGGGAGCCTACACCATATTGTATCCTCGCGCAAAGGTGCTTACGCTGTTTATTTTTTTCTTTTTTATCCGTTTTATTCAAGTTCCGGCTTTCATATTTTTAGGAGTTTGGTTTTTAATACAGTTTTTAAGTGGTGCCGCAACCATGGCATCAGGTACGGCTCAAGCTGGCGTTGCCTGGTGGGCTCATATCGGCGGGTTTGTGGTTGGCGTTGTTTTGATATTGCTTTTTCCGCGGAGGAAAAATAGTTATGATATCCCCGTAGAATAACTTGGAATAATTATTACCACTTAGTCAGATTATTCAAAATTGATTAAAATGAACCTGTCATTTCGACGAACGAAGTGAGGAGAAATCTGAGATCGAACAGAACTTCTTGTTTTTATTAGTATGATGGACCAACAGATTCCTCCATTAGGTCGGAATGACATTTAAGATTTTAATCTGACTAAGTAGTATTAAGTAGTAATAATTAATGCCGAAGTTTTTAGTCTGGATTATTTATAAAATTTCAGGCAAAGCCGCTAAAACGCCAAGAAACTGGTAGTTACGAATATTATCTCTAAAAACTGAGTTTTGTTACCAAATTTTGAAATTAATCAGGAAGCCTAATCTTTTCAAGACGTTGCGGCTTGGCGTCTTTGCGTGATGAATTATCCAGGTTAGAGCATAACGCTTTGTTCATGTTTCAATAACCATTCTTTTCGCCAGAGCCCACCGCCGTAGCCAATTAGCTTTCCGCTGGCACCAATTACCCGATGACATGGAACGATAATCACAATCGGATTTTTTCCATTAGCGCCACCAACGGCGCGTATCGATTTCGGATTTCCGATTCGCCTGGCTATTTCGAGATAGGAGCTTGTCCGTCCATAAGGAATCTCCAGTAATTTTTCCCAGACCAATTTTTGAAAAAAAGTGCCCAGTGGCGACAGGGGTAGATCAAACTTCTGGCGTTTATGGTCAAAATATTCTTCCAGTTGTTGAACACATTTATTTAATAGGGGAGTCTGTTCAGAAGCTTGTTCCTGAATTGAATCGATGAACAAAACGCTGATGAGTTGTTCACCAGTCCCGGTGATTTCGAGCATACCGATTGGAGATTTGTAGTAAGCAACCTGAAGATTTTCGATTTGATGAGATTTCATATTTGTCATAATAAAATTGGATTTTCTCTATTTGTTTCCTGCAAATTCAGCCAGTTCCAAATTCAGCTCTGACATTCTCTCCAGCACGATATCAAAATCAAGCAGCGGACCTTCGATTTCTTGTTCTTTATCCCATAATCGACTGAACTCAGATGCCTGCTGCAATTCTTTTCTGGCAGTTTCGTTGTCACCCAATTCAAAATTACACTTCGCAATACCATAATGGCATTCTGCTAAATAGCTATTGGCTTTAAATTCTGATTCTTCTAATAAATCTAACAAAACAATGAAGTATTTATTTGCTTCATCCCATCGTTTCAGTTTAACCAGAATCTTTGCGGTCAGGTAGTTCCATGTTGGATCATTGGCAAATTTATCTTTAAGAGACAAGGCAGCTTTAAGCGCGTCTTCCTGTTTTTCTTCGTAAAAATAAATCTCAATTAACGCAAAAACGGCTTCAGTGGAAGAAAAATTTCCCTTCTCAACAGCGGTCGTTAGATATTCAATACCTTTTTCACGCTCATCTTTCATAAGGCGGAGAAAGGTTAGCACTTTCGCTTTGGCACTTTTCCAGTAATAATAGAGACCAAGACCATAGTAGACATCATAAAGCGTTTTATCCATTTCATGCGCTTTCTTCAAGTTGGAAACACCTCGGATGCCGTCACGAAATGCACCGAACCATTTTCCCTTGCGAATACGCTGTAATCCCCGGAAGCCATAAGCAGCGCCCAGCACAAAAAACGCATTGGCATCATCTTTATACTGTTTGATGGCTTTCTTGCCCACATCAATTGTCAGGGTTGTCAGGCTGTCAAATTGAGGATCAAACAAGCTTACGCGATAATTTAACATGATGATATGATAGACCGCAGCCTGTCCCAGGTAACCCAGCGGATTATCTGGATACTGTTTAATCACCTGCTCGCACGTTGCTATTGCGTCAAAATATTTTTTATGATAAAGTACCTCGATAGCATTATAGACTAATGTATCAACGCCAGCGAATTTGATAGAAGTTTGTGCGTAAGATTTTGGCAAATGAATTGAAAGGATGAGAATGACGATAAAAACAATGGGGATGTCATTTTTCCGGGTAAAAAAAACGTGTAACTTATTAATTTTTAATTGGTGCATTAATTTCAGTATCCTTTAGAGCAATAAAACCGATAAATTAATCACAAACGCCAGAATCGTTACCACGATTGCAATCGCTGCCAGCTTTTTGTGCATTGATGTCTCTGGCTGCCGGTCCTGGTAACCGAGTAAATTTCCGGACATATATCCACCGATAAACCCGCCTAAATGAGCGAAGTTATCAATACTGGGGAAAACAAAGCCAAAAAGGAATAGTACCACTGCCCAGGTTAATATCTGGGGATAGATAATTTCTCTAAATGCGCCGCCTCGTGATCTTCCATAATAAATTAAAGCGCCTAATAAACCAAAAATAGAGCCCGAAGCTCCAACCGTAAAGGAAGTTCCGGTTAGATAAGAAAGAATAAATCCTAAAACTCCAGAAATCGTGAAAATAAGGACAAAACGAGCTGAACCAAACAATCCTTCAACCATCGGACCCAATTGCCGAATCCATAATAGGTTAAAAAGAATATGCAAAATCCCACCATGAAGATAAATTGCGGTAATTAAAGTCCACCACCGTCCTGAATTCACCGCGATTTTGCCGGTCATGCCAAGGATGTAAAGACTTTCTCCGCTAGGAGATAAAAAATTTAGCAAACCACGAGCGCGAAACAATGCCCTCGGATCGATGAGTATGCTCATAACGAAAAGACCGATACAGAAATATGTTACTACTTGTATAAAACCAACATCTCCATGAAATAATTTCTGAAGAATTGAATGTAAGCCAAATCTTCCCGGCCTTTTCATCCCGCAATGAAAACACTCCTCAGCATCAGCGCTAATTAATTTTCTACAATTGGGACAAAGGATTGCTTTTTTGGTATTACCCATTGTTCATTTCCGTTCTTAATTCTTACTCATTCCTGGTAATTTACGGATGATAAAAGTCTGGCTGTCATCGTCATAATTCAATACTGAAAGCCGGTCGTCCTCGTAGCCCCATTCACTGGCTGGCGGCAGGTTGGATGCGTAAACGATATGATTTATCTTCTTCCCCGGGATCGCCCGATAAAATGCCAGCCGTGACATCTCAAACGTCCACCACAATTTTGCCATCAGCCAGGTGCCAATAACAAACAGGAAACATTTTTTCTTGTTGATTTTAATTTTCATACCAAAAAATAACCTGGATTTATCCTTTGCGTTTGAGAATCGTTTATTATAAACGTAATTATAAATGATCGG
>CBFDBN010000239.1:0-6287 GCA_965603055.1 uncultured bacterium
AAGCTTCCAGCTTGTGAGAAAAACCAGCTTAACTTCAATATTTTGGTGGCAAGCAAGATGCTTACGTTACAAAAACTGTCCTTTTCAGACAGACACTAATTAGCGTAATTAGCGGTCTAAAAGGATTTAGAAAGGAAAACAAATGAAAATCAATCATTACAGTGAAATCGAAGAACAACCGATCGAGGATACCAACGTCTCTGGCGTTTCAAAACGGATTCTCATTTCCGCCACGGACAACGCACCCAATTTCACCATGAGACTATTTCATGTTGAACCAGGCGGCTATACCTATAATCATTCCCATGATTTTGAGCATGAGGTATTTGTGATTGAAGGCGAAGGCGAGGTTGTAACTCCCGATAGTTCAAAACCGTTCACAACTGGTTATGCAATTTTCATTGAACCAGGTGAAGTTCATCAATTTAGAAATACCGGACAAACGAGGTTGAGTTTTCTGTGCCTGGTTCCAAATCGGGCAGCTTAGGTGAATTATTTTCGATTTTAATAAAAATCTCTCTCGAAGATTTTAACACCTTCGGAGGGAGATTAATTAACACCTGTTTACCCAACCTGGTCAAGCTAGAACCTAAAATATCCTGAATCACTAATTACGCGAATTAAACAAATTTCGCTAATTATTAATTCGCGTAATTTAAGAAATTAGCGTAATTCGCGGTCAAAAAATCTTTGCCCAGTGTGCAAGAAGTTTACTGATTAGGTGCTACTTTGCCGACAAATAAGTCTTCTCAATCACATCATGCGCCTTAACTGAAAGTTCTTTCGCCTGTGGAAAAACATCATTTTCATTAATCGGTTTCTCTACCAGGGGTGGATTGATGACAACCTCCACTTCGAATCCTTTTAAATTCAACACTCCCCAAAAATGATCCACAAATGTCATGTCGCTGTGCCATGTTACCAGGTCACAATTTTCCGGACTAAACGGTTGCTTGTTCACAGAAGTGTATCGAAGTGTGATGGGAAGTATCGGCGTTTCTGCTAATATGGGTGATGAAAAAATCGCTTTTTTGAATGGCAAGACTCCTTCGCCGTTGGAAGATGTCCCTTCGGGAAAGACAAGTATAGTCAATCCCTTTTGTAAATAATTTGCAATCTGTCCAATATATGGTCGATTGGCAGTGGGACCCTTTTTGCTGCGATCAACAAAAATAGTCCCTCCCAACCAGGCTAATTGACCCAACAGGGGCCAGTATTTTACTTCCTTTTTCCCCACAAATAAGCCGGGTTTTTTACATCCAACCAGAATAACATCAAGATAGCTGAGATGATTCCCTACAATGAAATAATTTTGTCCTTTTTCGATCAACTCTCCATTGACTAATTTGACCTTAATACCCAAAACAAAAGAATTCCAGTTCGCCCAAATTCTTGTACAAAATGTTATTAACTTACGATGATTGATACTTCCAAAAACTAATGCAACCGGCGCCGCAAGAATTGCGATTACCAAAAAGAACAAATTAACTACCAGAAATCCTATCAGACGAACAATTCGACGCATTGATGATCCCTTCTCCGTTTCAAAATATTTGTTTCTCTTTACCTGGATTGTGTGTTGAATTTATACTGACATACTAATCGTTTAGCGGATTTTGATATTTTAAATTATTGTGTGTTTTACGCCGTCGTTTTGTAATGATTCTGGTACCGCTTCGTAATATTTTCTGTAGGCAAAAGAATGAAAAAATCAGTCGTACCAAATTCAGCGTCCATGGCTGGCTCACCACAAATTAGAGCGCCGGTTCTAAAATATCCCTTTAATAATGGCGGAATTTTTTTCATGATTCTCCTGGTATCATCAAGCGGGACATCATCTCTTAATCCCGGGACAATACACTTTTCCAGCGGGAAAACTCGATACTTATCATCTGAATAATATTTTGTTTTTAAATAACTATAAATTTCACTGATTTCATCGACATTGTGGGTATGCAAGCTACCACAGCCAAACATATATTTTGCATCAGTCATCTGCACGTATCTGGCAATGCCAGCCCAAAGCAGATTGATAACGCCACTGGAGCGATAATCTTTATGGACACAGGAGCGACCCATTTCCAGAATTTCCACCGGTAACTTTTTCAAATTCGTTAAATCAAATTCCCCTTCGGAATAAAATCCACCATTTGAATTTGCAATATATTTTGTTAACATGCGATATGTTCCAACTACATCGCCACTATTTTTATCGATAACGATTAAATGATGCGCATGTTCATCGTATTGATCTTGATCAAGCTCATTTTCCCAGGATGTATTTAATCCTTCATTCATTTCGCGATTGAATACATCAAAGCGTAATCTCTGCGCCGCTTTCACCTCCTGTTCCGTTTCAGCAATTTTAACCAGAAAATTATTAAATTCCAGGGCAAATCTAACACCAGAACCGTTTGAACTTTTTTCTGTCGCCATTGGCTTTTCCTTTTCATTATAAAATTCTTTTATTTTTAATTAAAAATCCTCAATAAAGCCCTTTTGACTGTAATGAGGATAATATAATTTAATTACAATTGTGCTCAAATTAAAGAAACAGTTAATAAGCAGTCTCTCTAATGCAATATATAGATTATGAATTTCTATTAAATACAATATATTGAATAACTGCAAATTTAAAATATAAATTTGCACATTTAAAATTTAATAATCAAGTCCTCAATGTAATAATTATGTAAATATTTTTTTCTTGATTCTCAATTTATTAATTTGTATCTTTCGCAATCCTGTTATTCAAAATGAATCCGAATTAAAGGAAAATTATGGAAAAAATTTTAGCAGACACCTCAAGCACCGGCAGCGATATTTTGGAACAAGATGAAATTTTGACCACAATGAACGATGAGTTTCCATCAGATGGGCGTCTCCCCTATTCTTTGAAGGTTTGCCAAAAGCTACGGGATATTGTTGATGAAACTCAACTGATAAAACGCTACCATTCATCTCGTTATGAGGTGGGAGACTTGCTGAATTTTGATCTTATCGGTGTTTGCCCGGATGTAAAAGCCAGAGCCATTTTTAAAATAGAAAAATTTGTGGGCGGCGGTTTTGCGGGACAGGTTTATCGCGTGAAATTGATCGAAATCAACTCTAATCATCATGTAGCGCAACAAAACCTGGAAGTCGGAAAAATTTATGCGATTAAAATTCTCGTTCCACCATCACGATTTTCGGAAACGTTTAGAAATTTTGTTTATTGGTTAGCTTACCAGGGTCCCTTCTCAGCCCAGGTTCATTTTTCCGCTGCCCGGGTTGGCGTATTATGGCAAAAATTAATTCGTCGCGGGGCAAAAGTCTATTTCGGTGACGAGCGGGCGATCGTTGACACGTATGCAACGTTTTACGATAATAATTTCAATAGCTTTGGAGAAGTAAACGAGTGGGTAACCGGCAGAAATTGGAAATTTGAAATTGATGACCGGGTACTTCAACGCAAGAAATGGAACAAGCTCGATCAAATACCGGAAGATGGCTCAATTAATTCACCTGAATACCTGGCAAAAAGAAAATTCATGTCTAAACTGGTTCAATTATTACACGACATGGGCGCACCTGAATTGGCGCGGCAATATGAATGGAGTACCATGAAAAGCCAGCCCAATGCAATGAAGCGCATCGATTCATTGAATGGTGAAGTTGACAACCTGACTGCTATTGATTTCCGTGCTGGATTGGCTCTGTTACCATTTTTGCCAATGAGCCCTGTCGATTTCAAATTAATTATAAAAGGATTGCTTCGCGGCAATCTTGTCCAATTTGATCGCGGAAATTTGAAAAAATTGGAGCAATTCATCAATCACCATAAAGAAGCATTCGAAGATTTAATGCCTGCTTATGATGAACTGTTGGTTCGCGAGCCTCGGTATCGCGAGTCGCTGCCCGACATTTCCCACCAGGGTTTGAAACTGGTATACAAACGATCACTACGTAAATCGGTCAAAGAAGGATTGGTTACTGGATGGAAATGTAAACAACTCATTGACCGGGACCATCAAGACAGGTTAAACAAATCCTCGTTTCGATTTATCTTATTTTACATAGCTGGAATTATTCCTTTCGCTGGCAAATTCTTTCGACGAATTTGGGGGAATCGACAATATGCTCAACATCTTAAACATATTTTCATCGAACGTGGATATTTCAAGCGAATACTTCGGGCAAAACAAGCCCATGCTTTGATCGATTGGTACCGTGATGCCAGGGTGAGTGAACAAAAAGCATTCAAGTTGGTTAATCGACCGTTCCGATTCTGGCTGCAGCGATTTTTTATAAGCTGGCTGCCACCAAAATGGCATCGCTTTTTTACCGATGGCAAATATGCCTGGGATTCAATAAAATACACTGTTACTTATCCAATTCGATTTTATCGAGACACTGAGTTTAGAGAGACATGGCTGTTACAACAGGTAGCTACTGGTCATGAAGAAGGCATGTTAAGTGATGAAGAAGCAAAACACATTCGTGACAGAGTTAAAGATCCCTTTATTCAGAAATATCTCAAATGTGTAGCAGTTCATGTGGCAACATTACCAATTACCCAGGTAATTTCGGTTGTCGCAGCGATTTATGCCATGATTCGATTTGGTGAAACCTGGTCCGAAGGTCTATTATATGCCGGCGCGGTTATGGCAGCTTTTCAAGCCACGCCGGTATCTCCTGGTTCATTAGTCCGGGGCACTTATGTTCTTTACCTGATGATAAAAGAGCGTAATATTAAAAATTATTGGATCGCAGCGTTGATCTCATTCTGGCACTACATCGGTTATTTAGGATTTCCGATTCAGATGGTGGCAAAATTTCCAGCCCTTTCCAGATTAATGGCCGGCAGGTGGGCAACAAATATTGTTCATATTATACCGGTATTTGGAGAGCGAGGCGCATTATTGGAACATTGGGTGTTTGATCTGTTTTTCAATGTTCCTATCTCGGTGAGAAGAATGCTTCGTGACAAAAAGAAGCCGAAATAAAGACCGAACAAACCCGGTTTCTGGAAGAAAGCTGGTTTGTTCCGCTCTTATTTCACATAGTTAAACGAATTTCAATTTTTTTTCATTTTTTCAGAATAAATTTCATTCAATGCTCTTTTAAATCTATTTTTTACTATAAGTTAAAAGCGATAACTTTTTTTTGAAATATTTTTATTTAATTGGGAACTTCTGAATCCTTTTAAAGTATAAAACATCTAAATTAGAAAAAATATTGGATACCCTCCCAATAATACGGTCTGAAATGACCAGGTGATGTATTAAAATTAAAGCGGTCATGGTTGTTCTGGGTTTTACCTCCTTTCTTCCCATTATAACTTATGACCGCTTTTTATTTTTTCAGCTAAAATAAAAAAACCAATCACCTGATTAAAAAAGGGCAATTGGTTTTTTATATGATTCTTTTCTAATTTATAATTTAAATCCCAAACTCCAAATAATAAATTCCAAATAAAAATCAAATTTTAACACATTAATTCCCAAACGAACCCATATTATGGAATTAGTTTATTCTAGTTTTAGGAATTGAATATTGGGATTTGAAATTTATTTGTATTTTGTCATTTGGAATTTCACTAATCTTCTTCCTCAACCGCTTTGGGTTCTTCCACCTCCCCCGCACTATCTGATGGCGTTCTTTCATCCTTGATTTTATTGATATAACATTTCCAATGATAGGTCGCTGTGCTATGAACCGGGATAAAAGGTCTTCCTTTAATCTCTTTCTGGCAGTGGCGGCATAGCGTTACCTGGTCCATAATAAGTTCCTCCGCAGAAATAAATGGCGTTAAAATTAGCTTAACTGAAATTAATTATACACCGAAATGAAATAAAGTTCCATTTTATTCAAATTTTTTGAAATTTTCTACAAATTCTATGCCAGTATAGGTGTTATCAGATGAAGACTGCTAAGTTTGAATAAATTTTTAAATAGAATGAACAGATTATAATTTGTAGGGTGTGGGGCGTGGGGCGCATAGACGTCAGGCTAAGGTTAAAATGTAGTTTTTTCATTGACAATTGTCAATTGTGAATTGTTAATGAAAAAACAAATCTAAACTCCTTAGCCTGATGCAGTGGGGTTGGGCGTAAAGCGCAGAAAGTAACAGCTTATATCTTTCACTCCACGCCCCACGCTCAATACCCTACTTTTTACTCTATCCTCATTCCAAAAATCGAATATTTATTGCTTTATTTTCATAATTCTGAAAAAAATGCTTGATTTTGTAAAAATATTTGTTATTATATCTAATGATTTTAACATCATGGATACAATGTAATTAA
>CBFDBN010000240.1:0-6249 GCA_965603055.1 uncultured bacterium
CCTGGGTAAGCATTAAAAGGGATCAGAAAGAATATTAGCAGGAATGCAAGGGCATGAAAAATTGGTTTGTTTGTTCTCATTCTTTCATCCTTTCTTCGATGAATGGTAACGCAAACAATCCTGTTTGCGTCGGAGAATGAATTCTTTTATATACTTGTTTATTTCCAACAGATCAATGAATCCAACAAATATTTTAATCAATTGAGCTCATTCATTCGTTGGAAAACAGGAGTGCAATCTGTTTATAGATTGCTTTGTAATAGTATGTTTATTTATGTCATGCCTGTGACTACAGGCATCTCATTTATCTTTTAAGAAGATTCCTGCATACGCAGGAATGACAGAAAAAGTGAAATTTATGCCAAAAGCTAAGGCAGCCACTTCTTTATTAAAAAAAGACACCAGGTGCATCGAAACACCTGGTGTCTATAAAAAAAAATCAAATTACTTGAGCAATGTCACTCGTTTTGCAGTTACAAAATTACCACTTCGCAGCGTAATCAAATAAACGCCAGAGGATAAGGTGGAGCCATAATCATCCCGAGCGTCCCAGCGGACCTGATATGTTCCAGCCGTTTGTTGTCCTTCGAACAAGGTTCTGACTTTTTTGCCCAAAATGTTGTAAACTTGAATTTGAATATTGCCATCTTTGGGCACAGAATATTTAATGTCCGTTTCAGGATTGAATGGATTGGGATAATTTTGTCCCAACTTAAATTCGTTAGGAATTTCTGCCCTGATGTAGTTGCCTGGATTGGAGATACCCGTTGTCACCACTTCAATCGGCTCGATCGAGAAGTCATCATACCAGACTTTACCGACAGATTTGGAATTGAATCGAGCCCGACAGGAGACACCTGTTGCATCGTTTGTTGATTTGGCAATAACAGTATATTCTGGCCAAACAGTAGACGTATCCTCTACTTGATTAAAATAAAAGAATTGATCGCCGCCAGTTGTTTCCCAACTCTGTTTGATGTTTCCTTTATGGAAGAAGAAACACATTCCCAAACGATTCTCAACATAATCAGGTATGGCATTGGTCGGTAAAAAAGCTGGATCGGTATTCACGCTGTCCCAGTTCGCCCGGACACTGATCTTATACCAGGTATTGGGTTCAGCGGGCACAGGCTCAGAGTAGAAGACCATCTCATCACCGTCTTCATCCCATTCATGTAACAGGGCGGACCAACTACCACTATGAGCATTGCCTTTCACCGTATTGGAGAAACCTAACGCCTTGCCAGCTTCGTCAGTCGCATGCCATTCCAGCCAGCCAACAGGTATTTCCATATCGCTATTGAAAATGCCCATGGACCAGGGTTCAGAACCACAGTTCACGTCGTCGAACCAGACCGTTCCAGTCGCATCTTTCCCGAAGTACAGCGTAACATATATCTCATCAGGAATATTGCCCGCGGGCAACGTGATGACACCCGTGTACTCGGTCCAATCAGTTGCGGCGGCGGTCTGATCTATTTCGAGAAATGACTCGCCGATCGAGCTGCCACCACTGTAGAAGGCGAATAACGCGCCGATCTTCGCATCATCATTGGCAGGGCTGGTGTTGACGCCCTCGGTCTTTGCCCAGAAGCCGATAGTATAGTTTGCATTATCTATGGCGCTGTTCCAGTACAAATTGGCGTTATTCACGGTTTTCCAGCCTGTGATATCGCTGGACGCACTTGTCTTGGTGGCTTTTAACGAACGCATGCCGTTGTGAGCATTCTCCATATCCCACATCATGGCACTACCGCCTTCGCCGTCGTGTAGCTTCATCCAGAAGTTCGGCTCAAGAGTTTCTAAATCACCGTTAACAAGAATATCTGGATGGACTTCCAGTTTTTCAATGGAGAAGTCATCATACCAGACTTTACCGACAGATTTGGAATTGAATCGAGCCCGACAGGAGACACCTGTTGCATCGTTTGTTGATTTGGCAATAACAGTATATTCTGGCCAAACAGTAGACGTATCCTCTACTTGATTAAAATAAAAGAATTGATCGCCGCCAGTTGTTTCCCAACTCTGTTTGATGTTTCCTTTATGGAAGAAGAAACACATTCCCAAACGATTCTCAACATAATCAGGTATGGCATTGGTCGGTAAAAAAGCTGGATCGGTATTCACGCTGTCCCAGTTCGCCCGGACACTGATCTTATACCAGGTATTGGGTTCAGCGGGCACAGGCTCAGAGTAGAAGACCATCTCATCACCGTCTTCATCCCATTCATGTAACAGGGCGGACCAACTACCACTATGAGCATTGCCTTTCACCGTATTGGAGAAACCTAACGCCTTGCCAGCTTCGTCAGTCGCATGCCATTCCAGCCAGCCAACAGGTATTTCCATATCGCTATTGAAAATGCCCATGGACCAGGGTTCAGAACCACAGTTCACGTCGTCGAACCAGACCGTTCCAGTCGCATCTTTCCCGAAGTACAGCGTAACATATATCTCATCAGGAATATTGCCCGCGGGCAACGTGATGACACCCGTGTACTCGGTCCAATCAGTTGCGGCGGCGGTCTGATCTATTTCGAGAAATGACTCGCCGATCGAGCTGCCACCACTGTAGAAGGCGAATAACGCGCCGATCTTCGCATCATCATTGGCAGGGCTGGTGTTGACGCCCTCGGTCTTTGCCCAGAAGCCGATAGTATAGTTTGCATTATCTATGGCGCTGTTCCAGTACAAATTGGCGTTATTCACGGTTTTCCAGCCTGTGATATCGCTGGACGCACTTGTCTTGGTGGCTTTTAACGAACGCATGCCGTTGTGAGCATTCTCCATATCCCACATCATGGCACTACCGCCTTCGCCGTCGTGTAGCTTCATCCAGAAGTTCGGCTCGGCAATTTCTAAGTCGCCATTTGGTAATAGATTGGTTTGGGAAATCGCATTGGTTACAAACAGTAAACTGCACAAGATCATTGATAAAAGGGAGAGTCGAAACAAAGATTTCATGATTCTCCTCCTTTGAATTGGTTAGTAATTTAGCGGATTACGTGGTGCCTTTAATGAAAAAATTTTGATTTTTTTGGAAAATCACCTCCTCTGAATCCTTTAATGAATAAGAAAATTAGTATTTAAAATTTTAGCTGGAACTTCGAACAACTAATTCAACTGGTACTAAAATTTTTCCTAAACTATTTTTATTTGAAGAAATCATATCGACCATGCTTTTGACGGCTAAGGTACCCATATCTTCTTTATTCACTCTTATCGTGGTCAATTGAGGTTCCATTTGCCAGGAAACATCAACATCGTCAAATCCGACGAGAGCGATTTGATCTGGAACCTTAACGCCTTTTTCTTTCATGCAGCGCATACAGCCAAATGCCATTGCATCATTCGCAGCAAAAATAGCAGTGAAAGATGTTTTTTTCTTCCGAAGCTTACAAAAAGCATTATAGCCGTTTTTATCACCAGGATAATCTTCATCAATGATGACTAAATTTTCATCAAACAGAATTCCTGCTTCTTCGAGGGCTTGCTTATATCCTGTGAATCTTTCTTGAATGCTGGGATGAATAATATCTCCGCCAACAAAGGCAATTTGAGTATGCCCTTTTTTTATGATGTGCCTGACCGCTTGTTTCGCACCAGCGATATTATCGATTAGCACCGCGGGATAGTAGCCATTGGCAGGAAAATAATCGATAAATAGCATGGGCAATTTAAGCTGCTGAATATATGAGACTAATTTATCTGGAACTCTGCCAGCCAGGATAATACCGTCCACATTTCGTTCCAGTAAAAATCTTGGGATCGATTTTTTGTTAAAGTTATGTTCTATTGTTGTGAGGATGATGTAGTAATTATATTTGCGAGCTTCAATTTCAGAGCCAAGAAAGATTTTGGTGTAGAAAGGTTCAGCCTGGGAAAAGTGATCCGTGGTGAGAATAAATCCGATATTGCCACTTTTTTTGGAAGCTAAGCCTTGAGCCGAGCGACGGGGATGATAGTCGAGTTCCTCAATCGCTTGCTGAACTTTTTTAACTGTTTCTTCGGAGACATTTTTTTTATGATTAAGAACTAAAGAAACCGTGGAGACAGAAACGCCTGCGCGTTTTGCAACATCTTTTATTGTTGGACCCATAGAATTTATCGAAACGTTTCGATTAATTTATGAATTATAATGAATTTCTATTATAATAATTTTTATTTTTGATAAAGATATAATCTACTTTAACATATTGAAATTCAATGAATAATAACAAGATGAAATAAAATATCCGCAGCCCAAAGATGATAAAAATGTGAGTAAAACGTTTTGAAATATAATAAAAAAAATGTGGTTTGTCAAGTGTTTTTTTAATAAATGTTAATAATACAAAAAAATGCTTGATTTTTATATTTTTTAAATTAAATTTATTACAACGAAAGAAAACAGCAACAAAAGAAATTTTGCCTGTATTATTATAACTAAAAAAGATTAGGTCGAAATATTGTAGAGGAGACCGAGTATGATTTGTCAATACCTGGAAGCAGCATTGGAGCGAGCACACTATGAAATCATTGATGATGAAGAACCCTATTATGGTGAAGTAACAGAGTTACCGGGAGTTTGGGCTTCTGGAAAATCATTAGAAGAATGCCGAAAAAATTTAGCAGAAGTGATTGAAGGGTGGGTGTTATTGCGTCTCTCTCGTGGAATGGACATACCACCACTTGGTGAAATCTGGATCGATATTCCGAAGGAGGTTGCGGTTGCCTAAATTATCTCCTGTTTCCTGGAAAGATTTGGTAAAACGGCTTCGTAAACTGGGCTTTAAAGGCCCTTATGAAGGTGGTAAGCATCCCTATATGATTCGTGGTGACCTGACACTTACTATCCCCAATCCTCATCGTGGCGATATTAGTGTGGATTTGCTCAAACGGATTCTGAGGAGGGCGGACGTGACACGTGATGGATGGATAACATTGGAGTAGAATCTATTCAGTTATCCGTTATTAAGCTGTACTAATTCGTGTATTTTTTGAACCACCTTGATCGGATCATGATATTTCTTCACCCACTCCCGACCCTCCCTGCCTTTTTTAATCCGAAGTTCTTTATCTTTAATTAATGAAATCAAACGAGATTTCAAGTTTTGTTTATCGATGACAACAAATGGATGATCAGGATATTGCTCCTCAAAGCCAGGCGCTAAACACGAACAGGTGGGAATTCCCATTGCTAATGATTCCAATGAATTGATCCCATAACCGAGATCGCCGATCTGATCGATGAAAATTTGACACTCGGCTTTTCTTTTTAGGGCTTGCTGGTAAGGCAGATTTTCAATGAGGATTAATTTGATTGGATAATTTTGCTCTAATTTTTTTACAATGGGGATAATCACATCACTGCCTTTGGCGGCTCGATTGGTGGGCGCATGTCCAATTCGTAGCATTTTTTCGTCTCGATAGGGGAGAGGCTTGAATTTTTCAACATTAAATGGAAAGAAGATATGATGAATGTTGGGATGGAGTTTTAAATGATCGAATTCAACGGTGACGTTTAAATCTGAAATCGAATCGATTTGAGGAATAACACCTCGAATCCGCAAATCGCTTCCGGTATAACAGCAGATAATTTTTTTTCCCTGCTGTTTCAATCGAATAATATCGCTCCCATCACGGAAAAATCCAATTCCGCCGTCAAGCTGGATAACATCGAATTGATCGAGTTGATATTGCTGATATGCTTTTTTGATAATTGGCTGCCAGAAATTCTCTCTAAATTTGACGAATAATTTTTCCAGTTGATTGGGCTGCCAGGTAGGAGGGAGGCTGGTCAATTCTGGCTTGATATTGGTGACTTCGGTTCGGGATTTACCGTTAATTAATCTTTTGAAATACGTCAAGCCTCTAGAATTTACAAACGGAAGATTCAGGCAAATGTCTTCTGGAAAACCTTGGGGATTTCTAGCGAAGGTAAGCAGTCGGCTATCATGCCCCAATTGCCGTTCGGCCTGCACAAAAGTCATTGGAACATTGGCGACATTGAAGGGAGCGATGTGTAGGATTTTCATTTTATTTCCACAAGAACTTCTCAGCGGTCTCTGCGAACTCAGCGGTTAAAAATCAATCAAAATATTTCAACAGCGTATCCCGAAAAATACCCTGCGCACCAAAACTTTCTTTGAATCTTCCCAAACCCCAATTCGGATCCATATTTACCGTAAAGATTCCGAAATCGAGATAGCCATACTTTTCTCGAATTGCCCATTTGATAATTTCGAAAAACAGGTACTTGACGCC
>CBFDBN010000241.1:0-6239 GCA_965603055.1 uncultured bacterium
GGTTTGAATATTCAGTTGTTTAAATTCTTGCAAAAAGGTGATCAAGATTTCTGATAATAAATTTAAACGACTGTTCAAATCCAATGGTGAATGGAAAGAAATGGATAATGAATTGGCAATATCCTCTATCGACCTGATTTTAATCCCGGGAATTAATTTGCGAGTTAGGTTAACCATTGAAATCGATTCTGGTTCCAGCTCTAATCCGACCTGGTTTCTAAAAAAATAGTTCATTATTGCCATGACCTTTGAAGGTGTATAGCTAATAATAATCGTCCGGTTCAAATTTCGATAGATTGCCTCAGCGTTGCGGTTAAAAGCTTGAGCAACAGCTAAATTTTCCTGGAGCTGTTCGATCTTCATTTTTAATTGAGGAGAATATTGAGCCGGTATTTCAAGTGAGAAGATTTGCAGTGAACTGAGTTTAAGATTTTTTACCGGGGCAATACCCAACAGGACTGGCACTTCTCTTTTCGAGTCGATTGGAATCGCTTCAATTTCTACAATTGAAAATGAAATTTCTGCTAAACTCTGTTGTTCATGTTTTTTCTGGATATACCACTCCCCTATCTCATTCCGCACAAATCGGGGATCATCATTCAGCATCGATTCGACAATCGTTTCCAGTTGTGGGGGATATTGATCGCAAACGTGAAAAAATTTTTCGATAATTTCTTGCGTAGTAACTGTACTGTTTTTTTCGATAATATATTTGTAAATTTTATCTTTCATCTAATCGCATTTTTCAGGGAAGATCATCAATGTTTCTTTTCACCATAAAAAAAGCCTCATGAGTGGCTGAGGCTTTTTCAACTTTAATTTACTTTAATTTCAATAACTTTTCTTATCGTATCGTTCCCAGGTACTGCGTCGTCAACTGCCGTTTTCTTACTTCAGGATTGCTGTAATCAGGCAATATCATAGGTCCAACTTTATCTTTAATACCTGCTTTCTCAACCTCTTTGTTATATTTCCTCACATGATCTATTGACAGTTTGCCATTGCCCTGGTAGCCTTTGATATATTCGGCAGCATTTTTCCCGGCAATGCGACCGAAAGTGGTAACATCTAACAGGGAATTACCCATCAGCCGATTTTCACCATGAACTCCGCCGAGCACTTCACCAGCGACGTACAATCCAGGCACACAGGTTTCACATTTACTGTTTGCTTCCAGACCGCCGTTTTGATAGTGCAGGGTTGGGTAGATTAACATTGGCTCTTTGGAAATATCGATCCCATAGCGTCTGAATAGAATATGTTTTCCGGGGAATTCTTTCAGAACCGTGCCCTCGCCTTTGAGCATGTCAATCATGGGAGAATCGAGCCAGGCGCCAAACTTATTGCCGGGAACTGGAACGCCGTTACCCCGATCTTTTGAGCATTCTCGAATAATTGCAGATGCCTCAACATCTCGCGGCTCGCGCTCAAAAACAAATTGCTCCCCATGCACGTTAACAACATTTGCCCCGGCGCCGCGAACTTTTTCAGTGATCAGTAATCCCTCGGATTGTTCCGGGAAAATCGCGCCAGTGGGATGATATTGCACGGTATGCAAAAAGCAAACCGGGACGCCAACTCGATACCCCAATAGCAAACCATCGCCGGTCGCGCCATAATGATTGGTGGTCATAAAATTTTGAATATGCAGCCGACCGGTTCCGCCGGTTGCAATAATGACAGATTTGGCTTTTACAACAAAATATTCCTCTGTCTCCATATTGTAAAGAACGGCTCCAGCGCAATGACCTTTATCGTCCAATACCAATTCAACTGCCGGGGAAAATTCAAGAACAGTAATATCATCAGGATGATTTCGTACCTCGTCGCGAATGGTACGCATAATTTCCGCGCCGGTAATGTCACCGGCATAGTGCATTCTTTTACGAGATGTTCCGCCACCGTGCATTGAATGGAGCATACCGTCGGGATATTTGCTGAATATCATGCCCAGCCCTTCTAACCACTGCAGAACCTTTGGCGCTTCCGTAACCAGGGTATAAACTAATTCCGGGTCATTCACAAAATGCCCCCCGCCCATCACATCTAAATAGTGGTAATAAGGTGAATCTTTCCAGACCTTGCTTGCTCCTTGAATCCCACCCTCTGCCATCATCGTATTGGCATCGCCGTTCCTGAGCTTGGTGGCAATAATGACCTTAGCGCCATTTTCTTTGGCGAGTATTGCAGCAGAATTTCCGGCGCCCCCGCCTCCAATCACCAGCACATCTGTTTCCCGTTCGACCGTTGTCAGGTCTATCTTTTCTGGATCAACCCGGCTTTTCGTCTCGAGTATTTCCACATATTCCTTTGAGATCGAATATCCTTTATTTGGACCCACCTTTATCTTCCGTCTTGTGCCATCAATAAAATCCGGATGATACTTTCTCAATATATCCTGTCGCTGATCTACTGGTATTGCAGGGAAATCCTCCTCCCTTCGTTTTCTTTCGACACGGGCAGGACGGGTCTTTTCAACAATTTTTATCAGGTTCTTTAATTCTGGTGTGTATGGCATGCTAATACCTCATTTATTGGATTTTTCTATCAAATTCTGTAATAAAAATTCTGTACGCTTAAATTTTGAGATTTTTTAAATATTTATGTAAAGCCTTATAAGAATGCTTTTTCGTCTGGTTCCCACATCTCATCCGCATTATCTGGTTCTGGCTGGCGCTGCGTATATAGCTTCATCAATGTGGCTTTGTCAGCTTTCATAACTTTTTGCAGCATTTCCTCATATCGGTCGTCTTCGATCTGTTTTACTCTTTCCTCAAGATGCTGGGCTTTAGGCAAAACGTGGCGTCCGTATAACCTTCTGGCAAGTATAGCAATATTGTATTGAGCTTCCTCTGCCGGGCAACGAGCCGAGCATAAGCCACACATAACACAATCAAAAGATAATTTAGCAGCCTCCTCAATATTGCCCGCCATTGCCATGGCAATATAATCCATCACTTTTATATCCATGGGACAGCTTAGGGTACAATTATTACATCCCATACATTTGAAAATTTCCGGGTAAAACTTAGCGATTGTTTCGCCGGTCGGTTCTAATTCTTCTAAATTATAAACCGCCTTATTTGCCGGGAAGAATGGAATCTGGGTGATGTACATGTGTGGCTCAACGACCGTTTGACAGGCAAGACCATAATGCAATTTATAATCATCCGGGAAACGATATATCGTTGCACATGCGCCACATATACCGCCTCGACAGCCACAGCCGCGAATCAGTTGATAGCCGGCATATTCCATAGCTTTTTGAATTGTTAAAGAATCCGGGACGTCATATCGCTTTCCCATAATGAAAATGGGAACTAAATTTCTTGCTTCTGCAACATCCTCTCGATGTTCTTCCAGGTTACTCATATATAAACCTCCTGACAGGAATTTTTTTTATTTGAATTCTTAATTATTCTCTTACCATGTAACAAAAACACCGATTATAATTCCAATAAGTAACGCAATAAAAAGCATAAAATAATTATCCAGAATTTTCATTTTTTTTACCTGCGGTATAACCTCGACAACACGATCTTCAACAACATAATCTTTAATCGCAGTATCTACCTGGGGGCAGGCTAAAACACAGGCGTAGCACTGTTCACAATCTTCGGCGACCAATACCTCTAACGCAAACGAAGTTCGCTGAACTGTCCGTGCTCTTCGATCCGGCTCACGGCGCAAAATGGGGCAGGAATCGATACAGTTACCACAAGCAATGCACGCCCGATCCCCTTCAACCTGTACCTCCTCTGGCAAATAGAGTCGATGATAGGGTTCGATTCCACCTGAGAGCAATCGACACCGAGCCACCGGCGGTTCTTTTATATCCAGCACTGTATTTAATACTTGCTTTATTTGTGAACTCAGTCCTTCTTCTTTTTCGGTTATGTATGCCACTGTTTTCTCCTTGAAACTATTTCAACAAAATGGAGTGCATCGCCTTTATGCGATGCATGTACAATCCATAAAGGTCTTCCTTCAGCAGATCATATAAAAAATTGATCATCCGAAGGATGAGATTGCCCTCCTTTTGCTTCAAATTTTAGAGATCTGTAAAATAGGAAAGAGTGTCATTTCGAGCGGAGCGAGAAATCTATTTAACCACTTGATATTCCAGGATATACAGATTTCTCACTCCACTCCGTTCCGTTCGAAATGACACCAAAATCTTAATTTTGCAGAACTCTATTCAAATTTCTTTACAGATTTAGTCAATTTTTACCCAATTAGGGCAAATTTTCTAAGTCATTTAAATCTTTATATCTTCCACTGGCTTTTTTATTTTTCTTCAGAAATTCTAAGCTGATTATATTTATTTCAACATCATCTATTCTTTCAACAATCCTTGAGTTAAAACATTCCTCAAAACTTACCCCTGAAACTGATGTCAAAATCTTAAGCCTGATTGGTGGCAATCCCATTCGTATAACTTTTCCTTCTTCAAGAAAAGGATTCGGCGATAGATCTGGCACTTCAAATCCAAAATCCCTTAAAACATTCACAAGCTTTGATGCGTTATCAGGACTGACAGCAACCCAAATATCCATATCACCAGTTGCACGTGGGAAACCATGATAAATTACAGCATACCCACCTATCAATAAATATCTCACTTCATGAGATTTTAGCAATTTCAAAAAATCTTTGAAGTCTTGTGGTAGTTGGATCATAGCCATAGACAATTTGTCTCAAAAATTCTGCCGCTTCAAACCGTTCTGATGGACTTTTCGACAACCAATATTTCTTTTCATCTGATTCATCCGTGATCGAAGCAACAGAGAAAGCTTTTTTATTTATCTTAAATTCATTCATATTCTTTGTAAATCTAACAAAAAATTGGAGCAAAAAACCGATAGAGCTTTTCAACTACTCCTGATTACCTCATTAACCAATTACCTAATCACCTTATTACCGAGTAACAATTTCAATATTCTTTTCTTCCACAAAATACGGATGACATCTCTTACATTCTTTTGTATCCGACAAATCCTCACACTCCGCTCGAAAGATCACAAATTTTCCATGAATCTTGCCATGATGACATTTCTGGCAAACTTCTTCTGTCGGAAAAGGAAGCGGCTTACCAGGATGATTCACGGGCGTCACATTCTCATGGCAACCAGCACATGTGATTGGATTGCGCGCCGAAAAATTTACCGTTTTATCTACGAATTTATTACCAGCTTGATCGACTTTTTCTCGCAAATGACATTGACCACAATTGCCCAGGTTAATTCTTTCAATTAATTCAATTTCCTGTTCTTCTGTATCGGTGAGGGACAACTTTGATTTCAATTCCTGGTAGAGTTGTTGATCGTCTTCACGAAGCTTTTCAAAACGATAATGTAACCGCTTATTTAGCATAAGCCCTATTTCTGCTAATTTTTCGCTGGCTAACAGATAGGATTCTCGTTCCATGATATCCAGTCGATCAGGGTGACATTTCATGCAATCTTCGGTTGTATAAGAATCTTTGGGATTTGTAGGTTCTGTGAATCTCAAATTAGCGAAACGCTGAGAGAGTGTTTGTGCCTTGCTTAATCCCCTTAACGCCCAATTCTCCACTGCTTTATCTGGATGACAGGTCATACAACCTGGCCCACCTTTCCCGATATTCTCATGTGGAAGAGTCCGCATATCAATTGCAACATAATTCCCTTTTACATAATGACATTTTAAACAGAAAGATTGGGATTGGTTATATACGATCATTCCTCCAAATCCAACTATGCCAAATATTGGAGTAGCAATCAGTACAATCTTTATATGGTGATTAATGATAAAATTTTTAATCCAATCATAAGTTTTTTTATTAAACAATCTCATTTTCAAATCCAAACTCCTTAATCCCAGCATGCACTAAGTCTTTTTAACTTTAACAATTGTGTCCATCCATGCCTGTCCATTACCCACGCTATCAAACGATAATGGTATAACGAAATTGGGATGCATGCCATTTCCGCTTTTTTCCCACCAGATAAATTTGGTATCCGGATCATCACTATTAAACTTTTCTGCCCGGGCAATTCGACCGTATTCCCAATGCCCCAAATCACTGGCTATTGCAATAATTTTGGGATGAACACCTTCTGTGATATGCGCTTTTATTTTTATTTCACCCACTGGAGATTCTAAAACAATTTCATCATCCTCTTTTATCTTCAACTTGCGAGCCGTTTTCGAATTAATTAGGGCAGAATTTTTATGATGAATTTCCGACAGCCATTTCA